>JBFMCJ010000154.1 GCA_040754675.1 Bacillota bacterium | reverse complement strand
GGTCTTCTGGGCCGGGGGGTACGGACGCTGCGGAGGCGGGCGCCGCTTGTAGCGCTGGCTGTCCTCGTCCTGACGGCGGCGTGGGCCGCTGCTGCGCCATCCGGCGTGGGGAGTGCGCAATCCGACGAACGGCCACTTTACGTCGCGCTCATCTGGCACATGCATCAGCCGTATTACAAGGACCCGGTGAAAGGCGTCTACATGCTCCCCTGGGTGCGCATGCACGCCGTCAAGGACTATTACGACATGGCAGCCATGCTGCGCCGTTACCCGGGCATGAAGGCGACCTTCAACCTGGTGCCGTCCCTTCTGGAGCAACTGGACGACTACGTAAAGAAGGGGGCCCGCGACGTCTACCAGATTCTTGCGGAAAAACCGGCCGGGGAGCTAACGCCCGAGGACAAGGCGTTCATCCTGCGCCGCTTTTTTGACGCCAACTGGGACAACATCATCAAGAAGCACCCACGGTACTGGGAACTCCTGCTGAAGCGTGGCACGTCCAGTTCGGACGAGGAGATCCAGGCCGCGCTGAATCGCTTCACGGTACAGGACTTCCGGGACCTCCAGGTCTGGTTCAACCTGGGGTGGCTCGACCCTGACTTCCTGCGAGAAGACGCTGCCATGGCAGGCCTCGTCGCGAAGGGCCGGGATTTCACAGAAGCGGACAAACAGGCCGTGATGGCGAAGCATCAGGAGATCATGGCGCAGGTGGTGGACGTCTATCGCAGCCTGATGGAAACCGGCCAGATTGAGGTTATCACGGCACCGTACTACCACCCCATCTTGACCCTCCTGCTCAACACCGACCTCGCGCGCGTCGCGAGCCCGTCCCTTAAGCTCCCGCAGCACCGTTACGCGCAGCCGGGGGACGTGGAGGCACAGCTTCAGGCGGCGGTGGAGGCTTACCGCCAGCGGTTCGGCCGTGAACCTCAGGGGCTGTGGCCGTCTGAGCAGGCCGTCGGCCAGGATATTGTGACGTTTGTGACGCAGGCTGGCTTCAAGTGGATGGTTTCAAGCGAGGGTGTCCTCGAGAAGTCGCTCGGTATCCAGGTGCGGGGCGGTGCCCGTGAACTCGTGCGCCCGGACGTTCTCTACCGGCCATACTGGGTGACCGCGGGGGGCCGTCAGGTTGCCATCCTCTTCCGGGACATCGTGCTCTCCGACAGGATCGGGTTCAGCTACTCCGGTATGCCGGCAGCCCAGGCGGTTGAGGACTTCATCGGCTACCTGCACCGGGTGAGAAAGAGCCTGAGCGGGGTGCCCGGGGATCACATAGTCACCGTGGCGCTGGATGGCGAGAACGCGTGGGAATGGTACCGAAACGACGGCAAGGAGTTCCTCGACGGGCTCTACCGGCGGCTCAGCTCCGATCCGCTGTTGAAGCCGGTAACGGTGGCGGAGTACCTGGAAGAGCATCCGCCCACACAGACCATCCCAAAGCTGTGGACAGGCTCGTGGATCAGCGACAATCTCGAGACATGGATCGGCGAAGAAGAAGAGAACAAGGCCTGGGATTACCTCTACGACGCTCGCACGGCCATGGTGCGCTACGAGGCCCTGCACTACGGTGAGGAGGGCTTCGAGCAGCGCATGAACGAGGCGCGCCGGGCTCTGTATGCGGCCGAGGGCAGCGACTGGTTTTGGTGGTACGGCTCCGACCAGGACTCGGGCAATGACGCGGCCTTCGACGGGCTTTTCCGCACCCATCTCCGCAACATCTACCAGGCACTGGGCGAACCGGTGCCCGAATACCTGTACCTACCCATCATAGGGCGGGCGCCGGCCCGGCCCGACCGGGCAGCCTCCGGGCGCATGACGCCAACCGTAGACGGTACGGCTGCAGCGGGCGAGTGGGACGAAGCGCTCCGGTTCAAGCCGGCAGCCGGCCAGGAGTCTTTTGTCGACGCCCTCTACGTCGGAAACGATGCCGGGAGGCTCTACCTGAGGGCCGACCTCAACGTGCGCATCGGCGAGCTGCGCCGCCAGGGCGTCATCCTGCGCTTCTACCTGTCGAACCCGCGCCAGTTGAACGTCAACGCCGTGCCCCGGGAGAGCGGCAGCGGAGCTGCCGCGACCGTCCTGGGCTATGGACTGGCCCAGGAACTGAGCGTGGACCTGTCCGCTCATCCGCCTGCCGTGAGTCTCTCAAAGGCGGCCGGCGGGGGGCGATGGGAGGCGGCGGAGGCGCTGCCAGCGGGTTCGGCGGCGGTGGGGATCGGTGAGGGAGGCCGCACGACGGTGGTGGAGGTCGCGGTCCCGTTCGGGACGCTCGATCTGCAGGCTGCCGAGGCGGCGAACGTGAGCCTGGTCGCCGTCCGCGGCGGTGCCATCGAGGCCGTACTGCCTGCCACAGGCCCCGCCCGGCTCCAGGTGCCGGAAGTCATCGGGGGCGACCTCCTGCTCGAATGGGAGGACCCTGTCGGTGACGACCATGGCCCGGGGAGCTACGTCTATCCCGGCAACGCCGTGTTCACGCCGGCCGTGTTTGACATGAAGCGGTTCCAGGTATTCAAGGAGGGCAACGACGTCGTCTTCAAGGTTTCGCTCGTGGGGGAGATCCAAAACGTCTGGAACTCGCCGGTCGGCCTCAGCGTCCAAACGATCGACATCTACATCGACCGGGATCACCGGGCAGGTTCGGGGAAGACGGAAGCTCTTGGCGGCCGGCGCGTGAAGTTTGCGCCGGAATCGGGATGGGAGTACGCCATCTGGGTCGAGGGGTGGAACCAGAAGATTTTCGCGGCAGACGGATCCGAACCGGAGGGCGCAAGCCGCATGCGCGTCAGCGTCGATTCCGCCGAACGCTCGGTCACCGTGCGCGTGCCGGTCGCCGCCATCGGCGCTCCGGAAAGCACGTGGGGCTTCCAGGTCTTCATTCTCGGCCAGGAGGGCTACCCCGAGGCGGATAGCCTGCGGGTGCGAGAGGTCAAGGCAAACCGGGCGGAGTGGCGGTTCGGCGGGGGCGAGGACGACGTGTTCGACCCGAACGTCATCGACATGCTGGCGCCTCGAGGCACCACCCAGGAGGCGATTCTGAGCCAGTACCGTTCAGCCGAGAAGCGTCTCGCGGTGGTTCCGATGGTCTACGGCGGGCGCTAGCCCGGGCGAAGGCGGGCCCAGGGGGTACGAATTCGGGTGTTGAACCGGAACAAACCTGACCGTCGGGTGACAATCCGGGAGGTGGCAAGGGTGGCTCGGGTGTCACCCTCCACCGTCTCCCGCGCGCTGGCGGGCAACCCGCGGATAAGCGAGGCGACCCGCCTGCGGGTCCTGGAGGCCATGGAAAGCCTGGGCTACCGGCCAAACGCCATCGCCCGCAGCCTGGTGACACGGTCATCCCGCACGCTGGGCGTGGTACTCTACCGGCCGCCCGATCAGGCGTTCGCGCACCCCTTCTTTGCCGAAGCCCTTCGTGGGGTGGCCCGCGCCGCGCAGGATTTCGGGTACAGCATCATGGTGACCGCTGCGGAAACGTACGAGGCAGAAGCTCAGCAGTGCCTTGCCATGCTCCAGGACCGGCGGGCGGATGGCGCGGTGCTGCTGGCCTCCCGCAATCCGGATCCGCTCATCGCGGAGCTGGTGCGCCAGCGGCTGCCGTTCGTGGTGCTCGGTCGCGTTCCGGGCCAGCCCTCCGTCTACTGGGTCAACAACGACAACTTCCAGGCTGCGGCCCTGGCCGTGACGCATCTGATCGAGCTGGGCCATCGCCGCATCGCGCTCATCGGAGGACACGAGGAGCTGGTCGTGACGCAGGACCGGCTGAACGGGTTTGTCATGACGCTTCAGGAGGCCAACCTGAGCCTTCCGCCCGGCTGGGTGTCGCTCGGGGAGTTCACCTGGCAACACGGGCACCGCGAGGCCCGGCGCTTACTGGAGGGAGGCGACCGGCCCACGGCCATTGTGGGGATGGATGACGTCCTCGCCGCGGGAGTGTGCCGGGCCGCGAGGGAGATGGGCCTCGAGCTGCCCAGAGACCTCTCCGTCGTGGGGTTCAACGACGATCCGTTGGCCCAGCTCCTCAACCCGCCGCTCACGACCGTGCGCATTCCTGCGAGGGAACTGGGAGAGGCGGCGGCGCGGCAATTGATCGACCGCTTGAACGGCCGCATCCCTCCGGTGCGCCATATCATCCTGCCGGTCGAGCTGGTGGTGCGCGGTTCAACGGCCCCGCCACCCGCTGCCGAAAGGGCCGGCTGAATGCCTTTCGCACGCGGAAGGGAGGTGGAAATGGGGGCTCGCGCTGGGGCAACAGAAAACCGAGGTGCCAAACGCTCTTGACGAAAGGGGAGACTTACGGATGCGGAGCAGCCGGCTTTTCCTTGGCCTTCTGGCGGTCCTGCTCGTTGTGGCTGCCGTACCCGGCCTCACGGTAACAGGGTACGCAGCGGCAAACAAGCTGACCATCTGGTCGAGCGAGGCGCAGGTCCCGGCACTTCTGCCCATGGCGAAGCAATTTGAGAAAGAGTACGGGATACCTGTTGAGGTCACCGAGGTCGGCTTCGGGGACATCCGGCCGAACTTCAGCGTGTCGGCTCCTACGGGTGAAGGCCCTGACCTCATCGTGGGCGCCCACGACTGGGTGGGAGAGCTTGCACGAAACGGCCTGCTGGAGCCCATAGAGCTTTCGGCCTCGGAACGCGCGCAGTTCACGCCCGTTGCCCTGCAGGGCTTCACCTACGGCGGCAAGCTTTACGGCGTGCCGTACGCCATTGAAGCCATCGCGATCATTTACAACAAGGATCTGGTCCCAACGCCTCCCAAGACGTTCGACGAGCTGCTGCAAATCTCCCGCAAGCTGACCGACCGGCCGAAGAAGCGCTACGGTTTTCTCTACCCGAACAGCGATCCGTACCACTCTTTCCCGTTCCTGTCGGCCAACGGCGGCTACATCTTCCGCTTCAACGGCCAGGGATTCGACCCCAAGGACGTGGGCGTGGATAACGCCGGAGCCATCGCCGGGGCTCGGCTCATCCAGCGTCTGGCCGTGGAGGGCCTGGTCCCCAAGGGAACCGACTATCAGACCATGCAGGGCCTGTTCACCCAGGGCCAGGTCGGGATGATCATGACGGGCCCGTGGGAGATCGACAACGTCAAGAAAGCAGGCATCCGCTACGGCGTGGCCAAGATTCCCACGTTCAACGGCAACGTCGCGAAACCGTTCGTGGGTGCGCAGGGGTTCATGGTGAACAAGTTCAGCCCCAACAAGGTGCTGGCCATGGAGTTTCTGCGGAAGTTCATCATGACGAAAGAAGGGCAACTTGCCATCTGGAAGGAGGACCCACGCATCCCCGCCCTCAGGACGGCCTTTGAGGAGGTTGCCGACAACCCCGACATCGCTGCATTCGGCGCCAGCGCCGCGGATGGCATCCCGATGCCCAACATCCCCGAAATGGCGGTTGTCTGGGGGGCGCTGGGAGACAAGCTGACGCTCGTCGTCAACGGGGAACAGGACCCCGAGTCCGCCATGAAGGATGCGGCCCGCCAGATCCGGGACGCCATCGCGGCGGGCAGGTAACGGAGCGTTCGGCGGGGCAGCAGGAGCAAAGGTGTGGAGGCGCCATCGGGCGCCTCCATACCCCATGAATGGCGGAGGCGAGAGTTTTGAGGGCGGGAGCGACTTACGCGGGGCGGGCAGAACGTGCCCGCCGCGGGCTGCCGAGGGTGGCCGGAAAGGTCCTGGCCCTGGTAATGCTTGGCTTCCTGAACGCACTGGGTGCCTGGATTGCGGCCCGGTTTTACCTGGACGGAGCATGGTGGCCGGCCCTTGCCCTGGTGGTCGGGCTCATCGGCACCACGTGGGTTTACACCAGCGGCCGGATGTACCCGCTTCGCTACATCTGGCCGGGGTTCGCGTTCTTTGCGCTTCTCGTCGTGTACCCCATCGGGTACACCGTGGTCGTGGCGTTTACCAACTTCGGCACCGGCCACATGCTTCCGAAGTCTCAGGTGGTCCGCCAGTTCGAAGAGGCCCTTTATAACCCTGACGGCGGCGGTCGCTTTCCCTTCACAGCCTTTGAAACCCCCTCAGGAGAATTGAAGCTCGTCCTGGACCTCGGCGCGGGGCAGTGGCTCATCCTTGAAAACGGTGAGGCCCGACCGGCTGACCCCGAAAGGGACCGCCTCGCGGACACGGACGGTGACGGGCGCGTCGATCGCCTGGAGGATCTCGAGGCTCTTGCGGTCTCCCAGCTGGCCCGCAGGCTTTCGCAGCTTCAGTCTGCGCGCTTTGAGTGGGGCGACGGGGTACTGCGGATGGCAAGCCTCCGGGAGTTCGAGGAGGCTCGCCATGCATACCGGTACGATGCCGCTTCGGACACCCTGACCGACCTGCGGACACAAACGGTGTATCGCGCTGTAGGTGGCTACTTCACGGATGCCGCAGGAAACCGGCTGGAACCCGGCTTCGTTGCGCCCGTCGGCCTGGAGAACTTCGTCCGGCTGTTCACCGACCCGGCCGTGTCGGGTCCCTTTGCGCGAGTGTTCGTCTGGACCTTCGTTTGGGCCGGTCTGACGGTCGTCATCCAGTTCGTGGCGGGGCTCGGCCTTGCCCTCCTGCTCAACGACCCCTATCTGAGGCTGCGCCACTTTTACCGGAGCGTCCTGATCCTGCCGTATGCCATCCCGGCATTCATTTCCGCTCTGATGTGGGTGGGGCTCCTCAACACCGAGGTCGGCGTCATCAACGACATCCTTCACTCGCTCTTCGGGATTGGCCGTATCCCCTGGCTTCAGAATCCCTTCTGGGCGCGCGCAGCGCTTTTCCTGGTCAACCTCTGGCTCGGTTACCCTTACATGATGATCGTGACCCTGGGGGCTCTCCAGAGCATCCCATCGGAGCTTTATGAAGCGGCCCTTGTGGACGGAGCCCGGCCCTGGGACGTCATTCGAACCATCACCCTACCGCTCCTGATGATCGCCGTTTCGCCGCTTCTCGTCGGATCCTTTGCGTTCAACTTCAACAACTTCAACGTGATTTTCCTGGTCACCGGCGGGGGGCCGCCAATGGCGGGAGCGCAGACGCCGGCAGGCCACACGGACATCCTCATTTCGTACACCTACCGGCTCGCGTTCCAGGGAGGGCAGGGCACCCAGTTCGGTTTTGCCGCCGCGATCTCAATGGTAATCTTCATCATCGTGGCGATCCTCAGTGCCATTAACTTCCGGATGACCGGGGTCTTTGAAAGGGTGAGCGAGAATGTATAGCCGGCCCGGCGCACTCGGCCAGGCGTGGCGTCAGGCGGCCGTCCTTGTCAGCGTGGCTTTTGCGCTCTTTCCGGTGGCCTGGATCTTCTCGGCGTCGCTCAACCCATCCAACACGTTGGTAGGACAGCGGCTCATTCCCCGCAATCCTTCGCTTGACCACTACACCGAACTCTTTACGAACCCGGCACACCCCTTCGGGCTGTGGCTGTGGAACAGCATCAAGGTCTCGAGCATATCGGCCGTGCTGACGGTTACGATGGCGGCGCTGGCCGCTTACGCGTTCTCCCGGTTCCGCTTCAGGGGGCGCCGGGCCGGGCTGCTCACACTGCTCATCGTGCAGATGTTCCCCCAGATGCTGGCCATGGTAGCCCTTTACCTCATGTTGCTGACCATCGGACGCTATGTCCCGTCGCTGGGCATCAACACCCACGGCGGGCTCATCCTCGTGTACCTCGGTGGAGCGCTGGGTTTCAATACGTACCTCATCAAGGGCTACTTCGATACCATCCCCCGCTCGCTGGAGGAGTCCGCCATGATGGACGGTGCCACACCGTTCCAGGCGTTCGTGCACGTCATTCTGCCGCTGTCGCGGCCCGTCCTGGCCGTCATCTTCCTGCTGGTGTTCATCGGAACCTACTCGGACTTCCTCCTCGCCAGCATCCTGCTCAAGGACAGAAGCCTCCTCACGTTTGCCGTGGGGCTCCGGATCTTCGTATCGGGCCAGTACTCCACGAGGTGGGGGGTCTTTGCCGCCGCTTCGCTGGTCGGAGCGCTGCCGGTGGCGACCATCTTCTACCTGCTTCGCAACCAGTTCGTTTCCGGGCTGACACGGGGGGCGGTGAAGGGTTGAGCGGGCAACCGGGGCGGAGCGTAACGGTATCGGCACTTACGGCGGCCCTGCTGGTCGTGGCGTGGTGGACGGGGGCCGCCCGGATGCCGGCCACGGCGAGCGAAGGGGATGCGTCACCCGCCGTCGTCGATCTGCAGCGGCTCTACCACGATCCGGCCAGGCCGGCGATGCGGTGGCGAGAAGCCGGCGGACGGGTGGCGCTACGGTTGCACACCGGCCGGGAGGTTGAGGCAGCATGGGTAGTTTTGGGGCTCGACGGCGACCGGATGCTTCCTATGCGAGCCATCGGGCAGCCCCGGCTGTACCGGTACTGGGAGGCG
>JBFMCJ010000153.1 GCA_040754675.1 Bacillota bacterium | reverse complement strand
GATTGCCGGTTGCCTGCTCCGGTACTACCACCGTCCTGGCCGGGTGGCGGCGATCAGCGCCCTGCTTACCCGGTGCTTTGGCCCGGTTCCCCCGGTCCCCGGCCTCACCTCGTGGGGCGAGTGTCTCGGCGAAGACGAGGACAATCTGCTCTACTTTGAGGTGAACGTGCCCGCGCCTGAGGAGTACCTGGCCTGGCTGAAGGAACACGTAGGCGAGAGACAAATAGTGCGGTACATCCTGGATGCTGCCCGGAGCGCGGGCGGGGGATACCGGGGCGACCTGGAGGGGCCCACGCACGTGGATGCCGTGTTGCTTAACCGGGCGACTGGTTTTGCCGTATTCTTCGAGGCAAAGGTGCTGTCGGACATTTCCGTTGGCGTCACCTTTGACCCGTTGCGCAATCAGCTTGCCAGGACAGTCGATGTCATGCTGGAGCCAAACGAGCGGTTGGGGGTGCCTCTCTCTTACCGTGACCCCCGTCGGACTCTCCTTGTTCTGGTCACCCCGGAGTTGTTCCGCCGGGCTCCACACGCTCGTCTGTACGGATGGTTGATCCAGGAGTACCGGTCTTCACCGAGTGCTCTGGCCCGCGATCTTCCCCACAGGAAGGATGTGGACTTCGCGGAGGTGTCCAGGCGCCTCGGGTGGGTGACGTGGGAGGAATGTAATAAGGTCCTCCCGGGGGCGTGCCCCTGGCTGCGGTAGCACGATACCCGGTCGGCGGCTGGTGCGGTGGCAGGTCCCCCGCGTGTCGGCTGGTGGGCTCCACAGGAGTGATGGTGCCCGCGGGCGCGACGAGTCTCAGCCATGACCGGGCAGGGCAGGTCTGGCCCGTGATTCGGCTTGCTGGCGGCGAAGACTTCGGTTGAGGTATTGACCCGCGTTCTGGTGGGGGACAACCTGTCTGCGGAGTCGTGGGCCGAGTACGGTCGCCGGTGGAGGTCCCTGCTCGGGCGCGAGATCCAGGTGGGCGTGCGCGTCCGGCAACTAGCCCGCCGGGTCGACGACGCCACATTAGCCTTCCTCATGGACCTCGCTAACCGCGACGGGATCAAGCGCACCATCCAGTCCCACCGCCTCTTCGACTGGCACGCCCCCCTGCTCTCCGCCGTGCTCGACGCCCCCCTCTCCCTCGTCCGTGCCGTCCTCAAATAGCCCCACCCACCCATCCACCCATCCACCCATCCACGCATCCACCCACACCCCTCGCCACGCACGCCGCCGCCTCCGCCTGGCCTGTTACTCCACCAGGGTCTCTACACCCCGGTCTCCGCCTGCACCAGGGTCGCTACACCCCGATCCCCGCCTGCACCCGGGTGCTCGCACCCCGGTCTCTGCCAGCACCAGGGTGCCTGCACCCGGGTGCCAGCCCTCACCGGGGTTCCTGTACCCCGGTTCCTGCCCGCACCGGGGTCCCTACACCCCGATCCCCCCTGCACCAGGGTCCTCGCGCCCCAGTTCCAAGCGCACCAGGGTCGCCAAATCGCGATCGGGGCCTTACGGAACCCATGTGCAGGTGGCCACGAAACGCGGAAGGGGTTCTTACCACGCGCGTGAGCGCCGGTTGGACCAGCCATCTCCGGTGTTGCCACATGTTGTTCATTGGATCTGACTGAGGGTGGGCATCCAGACCTCCAATTGGCTGATGTGGCGGGAGGCGCAATTTGGAGTAGCCGGCTAGGGTTAAGGCGTGGTGTAAGGCGGCCTATGTTGCACAGTAGCTCAAGTACATTGACGAGAAAACCCTGGGGAGGGATACGATGGGCGACGCTGATCCTGAAGCTCATGGATCTGGTCTCGGACGAGGATGTCGATGGGTGCTTGACGCGACGTGGATCGTCCAATCATCGGCAGGGGAGTGGCTGGGATCGCCGGGTGCCGTTTCTCTTGCTGCCGCCATCGACCTGGAATCTCGTGAGGCGGTGAAGAGCCATGACTCCCCGGACCTCCAAGTTCATTGCCATTGCGGTGGCGCAGGGTGACGCTTTCTTCCTTGAGCGAGATGGCAGAACGGTGCTGGTGGACGGAGGCGCGTCGGCTAGGAACTTCCTACGCCAGTTCGCACGCGCGACTGGACGCTGCAAGGTTGATATAGTCGTTTGCACGCACAACGATGCCGATCACACGCCGGCGGATTGATTGGGTTCCTACGCTCCGGCCAGCGGTGCAAAGAGGTGTGGCTGCCCGCTTCGTGGCGCGCACGCCTGGGCGACTTACTCAGCTTTCCCGTCGACTTTGCAGATGAGCTTCTCCACAACGTAGTTGAGCACGTCAAGGCTGAGGGTGATGCTTCGCTCGAGATTCTCGGCGAACGACTGTCAGAGACTGGCCCAACCGTGGAGTTCGTTGAGGAGGATCGGGGTGCATGCTGTCTGAGGCCGAAGCAGAGGCGCTATACGCGGAGAGAAAGCGGTTGGTCAAAATCGATCCGGACTGGGAGGCCTCGGATGACTACGGAGACCTTGAGTTGAGTGGTGTTGTCGAAACGGAAAGCGGGGAATTGCTCACCCTCAACTGTTATCTCCGGGTCGATGTCGATCCGCCGCTCTTCTGGTTCGATTTGATTTACGGTGGTACCGTCCCGATACGGAGCCTGCACATGGACACGCCACACAAGAATCCAGACGGAGAAATCGTTGGTATACCTCACAAGCACCGGTGGAATGGTCGGCACAAGAGATGGGCATACTCCGTCCCGGATTTCCCGCGCCACAGCATCAATGAAGCCTTGAAAGAGTTCCTGAGGGAGTGTAAGATCGAGCACGAAGGGCGACTGCCTGAGAGGTACAACCTCTGGGGTGAGTTCTAATGGAGTGCCGGGATCTTCTCGAAGAGTACGCGACTTGGTTGCGCGAGAATACTCACTGCGAGGAGATTTCGCCTGGCTATTGGCGGGTGATAACGCCCCACCAAACACCCGGTGGGGATTTGATAACGTTGCACCTCTTCGACCGCGGGACGGAATTCGTCTTGACGGACCGGGGTGGCACATTGAACCAACTACGCAGCAGGGGAATCGACGTGCTTGGGCCGAGAGCGTCGCGGCCCCGCCGGGAATGGGTCGACATGGTCCTGGAATCCTACCAGGCGGAAATCAAACGCGGCGAACTCGTCTTTCACGCTCAACGAGATAATCTTGGACAGGCGGTGACTTCCTTTATAGATGCGATTCACGAGTTACTTTCTTTGGAGCTTACCGCGAAGCTACGCACGAAGCGTTTCTTCAAGGAGGAGGTTCGGTCGTTCCTTCTGGAGTCGAACGTCCATTTCATTCAGGACTATCGGGTTCAGGGCAGGAGAGCATCCCACACGATCGATTTTGCGGTCAACACCAGGAAAACCCCCGCCCTCATCCAGGCGGCCTCAACCGGCTCGAGGGCTTATTCGACTATCCTCGCCAAACTGACGACACATGCATTCCTTGACCTTTACAAGGCCGGTGTTGCACACACCTCTCTCAGCCTCATCGATGACGAGGAAGACGTCTGGACCCAGGAGGCGCTCGCCATATTGGAGACAGGCTCGGATCACGTCATAGGCTGGAGCAAGAGAGATCACCTCCTCGAGGTGCTCCGCGGGGGTGGGGAATAGCTCGGCCGCAGGCATGGAATCGCCTCAGGAAGTCGTATGGATGGGGGATCCTGGCTGATCGGTTGACGGTTGCTCTAACCCCATGCTTTCGCCACACTGGCGGTCAGACTGGCATTGCTCGAAGCCTGTCTTTAGGTGGCTGAGCGTCCGGCGGTTTCTGGGGGTGGATAACGTTGATTGATTTCGATAGGCTGTTGGCCCGAGCCGAGCGCCGGCGTATCGTCGAACCAAAGGCGCTTTTTCACGGCCTAGTCCGTGGCCCCGAGTTCGAATACCTACGGGACGTGCAAGTTGACGTGCTGGACGCTTGGCACAGTCGGCGTGAGCATCGGGATACGGTGATCAAGATGAACACCGGGTCGGGGAAGACGCTTGTAGGCCTCCTCACCCTCCAGTCGTGCTTGAACGAGGGGGTAGGGCCTGCACTATATGTTTGTCCCACCAACCAGTTGGCCGATCAAGTTGTGGAGCAAGCGGTTGGCTGCGGGATTCGTACCGTACAGTTTGGTTTGGACAATCAGTTTCCCCAGGAATTCCTCAACAGAGAAGCAATTCTCGTTACGACCTTCCAGAAACTGTTCAACGGCCGATCTATCTTTGGGGTGCTGGGTGGGGCCCGCGAGCCGTTGAATCTCGGTGCAGTTGTAATAGACGATGCCCACAGCTGCCTCAGGATCGCGCGTGAAGAAGTAACCGTAAGATTTGTGCGGGGAGCAGGCGAAGCATACGAACGTCTTTCGCGGTTGTTTCAGGATGTCATGGAGGCTCAGGCGGTCGGCACCGCTGCAAGCATTCGTGACGGAGATCCGCACGCCTTCATGGCAATACCATACTGGGCGTGGCAGAACGTGCTGTCCGATGTCTCTCGGATCCTGGCTGAGCTCAGGGACGCAAGGGAGTTGCTGTTCTCCTGGAATCTGGTTCAAGACGATTTGGAGTTGTGCTGGTGTTTCATTACCGGCACCGAAATACAGATCACTCCGTACCTGGTCCCTATTCAACGCATTCCCAGCTTCGATCTTGCCCGACGCCGCTTTTTCCTTTCCGCGACGCTCATTGATGACTCCATTCTGATTCGGGAGTTCGGCGTTGCTCGGGAGGCTGTCGAGAATGCCCTTCACCCTAATGTCAGCGGTGACGTGGGCGAGAGGCTTATAATCGCGCCCCGTATAATGGATTCGTCTGTCGATGACGATCAGGTGCGTCAATTGGTTCCCAGGATATCAAGTGAGGGATACAACGTAGTTGTACTTGTACCGTCATTCACTGCGGCGAAGCCGTGGGAACGTGTTGGTGCCGAAGTGGCCAATAATGATACCATTGATGTAATCCTGAAGCGGCTTCGGGGTTCTGTAGGAAACTTCGTAGTATTGGTTAATAGGTACGATGGTATAGACTTGCCCGGTGATGCTTGTCGTTTATTAGTGCTGGACGGGCTCCCGCCAGGCGGTTCTCTCTACGCGCAATACGTCATGACGGCAAGACCCCAGTCCCGGCAACTAAGGAGTAACCAAGCTCAAAGAATAGAACAAGGCTTGGGGCGCGGTGTGCGATCGGGCGGTGATTATTGCGCTGTTCTCTTGTTAGGCAGCGATTTGATCTCCTTTCTCACGCTAGTGGAAAATCGGGAGTTTCTTTCGCCCGAAACGCGTCTCCAAATCGAAATCGGACAAACGTTGGCGCAGGAGATTCGCAGGGGCGGTAGTGACCCGCTCCTCAGTATTCACAGGCTTATACATCAGTGCCTGCAACAAGACCCCGGTTGGAAGAAGTTTCACCGTGAAATGCTTTCCCGGGTATCGTATGTTGCCTCTAGCGATCTTCCCCTCAAACTGGCTGAGATGGAAAGGAAGGCTGTTCAACTTTTTCGCGGGGGGCAAGCTCAAGGCGCTTCTGATTCCGTTCAGAAGGCCATTGACGACCTCCCCCAACTGGACCCGGTTGACAAGGGTTGGTACCTCCAATTTGCCGCGCAGCTTCTCCACAAGGTGGACCCCGGTAGGGCGCAGGAAATCCAGCGGAAAGCCCACGAACTGAACCCGCGTCTATTCAGACCCCTTGAAGGTGTTCAGTATCGTCGCTTGATGGAAAAGGGGACGCAGGCGAGCCGTGCCGTAGAGTGGTTGCGCGGGTATGACAACGCTAATGCCGTTGTCGTGGCAGTCGATGAGATTCTGGCCAAGCTCTCATTTGGAGTTGAGCCTAATGAATTCGAGCAGGCCCTAGCTGATCTTGCAAACCTGCTTGGGCTTCAATCTCAGCGACCCGAAAAAGATTATGGTAGCGGTCCCGACGTCTTATGGTTGCTTTCTGACGGGGCGTTTTTCGTTATCGAAGCGAAGAATAACGTAAGCCTGACGCGGTCTACCGTTTCGAAGGATGAGGTCGGCCAGCTCGCAAATAGCATCAACTGGTTCCGCCAGCATTATCCAGGGCAAAGCCTCACCGCCATTATGGTACACCCGTGCAGCGTGTGTGCACACGATGCTTATCCCCCAGAAGACGCTAAGGTCTTGGCGCCGGAAGGGTTGTCAAACCTCCAGAAACGGATCCGTGGCTTTGCCGCTGCCTTGGCAGCCAAACCACCGGAGGCCTGGACGGTTCAAGAAGTCGGAACTCTACTTGGAGCGCACGAGTTGACGCCGGGGGGTCTCCGTGCGCGTCTGGTGCCGCTAAGGTCACAGCGCTAACAGGCCGTACACTCAACAAGTGGGCTCTCTGCGTTGCCCGTGCCCGTAAGCAACGTTCATTTCCCGAAGTATGGGGCTGCGACGGACTCAATGTGGCGGTGAGGGCGGGCCGCTAACGTCCTTCCCGTGCGTCGCATAATCCAGATGTGGTGCAGTCGTCTTCTCCGGACCCTTCGGGGGGACCTCGTGCCATGCGACGTGGTTCATGGCCAGTGATTGAACGTTGAACACCCCTCCGCCCGGCGTCTGACCGCGGTGGCATCCGCGCGCAGGTACACGGCAGTGGGGTCACCTCTGGTCGCATGGCTTGTCGGCAAGGGAATGTGACGTGGTACTGTCGAGAGGGCTCTCCAGCCCCATCGGGGACCGAGTGAGGGAGCTTCTCCATCGGCAAGTGCTATCTCCCGTGATGAAGACCCTGCTCTTCGCGGCGGACTACTAGCGGTTGCTGGCGGGCGAGATTGCTGTGGAGGTGTTGACCCGCGCTCTGGCGGAGGACGACCTGACTGCGGAGTCCGCTGGCGGAATACGATCGCCGGTGGAGGTCCCTGCTCGGGCGAGAGATCGAGCTGGTGTGCGCTTCCGGCAGCTTGCCCGCATCTTCCGGGTTCCCCGGAGCCGATGGGTAGGGGACTTGAAGCCGCAGGTACGAAGGTCGTGCTGGCTTAGCGGGATGCTGTCCGGGAGCAAATGGATGGGGGGCGGGCTTCGCCCGGCCGCCCCCGACGCGGGCGGGTGTGCCCCAGGATGGGTGTACGCCGGGACATGACGTGGGTTACAATAGTGACTGATCACGCCCGTGTTGCCCCGGTCCCTATGGGGAGGGGCCATCTTGGTTAGGTCCGGCAATTTGGAGGGACTGTGTGAATGGGAACTGCACGCATAGTCAGCGATCCACACGTAATGATGGGGAAACCCGTTGTCGCGGGCACGAGGATCACTGTGGAACTGATCCTTGAGAAGCTGGCGGCGGGGGAGACAGTTGAGCAAATCGTAGCTGCTCATCCGAGCTTGACTAAGGATGGAGTAAGGGCTGCCATCGAGTACGCTGCCCGGGTATTGCGGATGGACGCGGTCTACCCGGTGGCAGGCGCAGCGAGATGAAGTTCGTTGCAGACGAGTGCGTGGACGGCCAGATAGTCGCGCGGTTGCGGGCCGAGGGGCACGAGGTTGCGTACGTGGCGGAGTTCGGCCCGGGTGCCGGCGACGAAGCTGTGCTCGAGACCGCGAACAAGACAGGTGCCCTTCTCTTGAGCGCCGACAAGGACTTCGGCGATCTGGTATTTCGCCTGGGCAGGGTAGCGGGTGGTGTGGTTCTTGTACGGCTCGCCGGCCTGCCTGAGCACGAAAAGGCGGATGTGGTTGCCGCTGTGGTGGCTCGGCATGGGGACGAACTGAGGGGGGCCTTCACGGTGGTCACGCCTCGCGGGATCCGGATCAGGCGGACGGGGCCGGCGGGAGACGGGGGTTAGGCAGCATAGGAGCCTGGCCGTGACCCTGAGCGGTCAAAGTACCAGAGTCAGGGTGTTTGAGGGAAACGCTCCTGTGTTAGTGGTGAAGATTTCCTCGCTATTATGGATAACCAGGGAGAGTTGGAAACCGCCCCGTCAGGTGCGGCCGGACCAGTCGCAGTGAATCAGTAGCGTTCATTTCCCGAAGTATGGGGCTGCGACGGACTCAATTTGGCGGCCAGGGCGGGCCGCTAGGGTCGTTCCCGTGCGTCGCATAATCAAGATGTGGTCGGTCGTCTTCTCCGGGCCCTTCACCTTCCACCGTGGCTGACGGCATCCTCCGTGGCTGACGGCATCCTCGTGGTGGGCGAAGCCGCCGGCCAGATGAAGACCACGACGGGCGGCGGCGTGTACTACGGTTTGCTGGCGGCCGAGATTGCTGTGGGTGTGTTGACCCGCGCTCTGGCGGAGGACGACCTGTCTGCGGAGTCGTTGGCGGAATACGATCGCCGGTGGAGGTCCCTGCTCGGGCGGGAGATCGAGGTGGGTGTGCGCTTCCGGCAACTCGCCCGCCGGGTCGACGACGCCACATTAGCCTTCCTCATCGACCTCGCTAACCGCGACGGCATCAAGCGCGCCATCCAGTCCCACCGCCTATTCGACTGGCACGCCCCCCTCCTGTCCGCCCTCCTCGACGGCCCCCTCTCCCTCCTCCGCCCCCTCCTCAAGTAG
>JBFMCJ010000152.1 GCA_040754675.1 Bacillota bacterium | reverse complement strand
GCAACGATATCGAGTGGATCCTCGCTTACCCGCTCACCTTCATGAACGAAAGCGGCAGGGCCGTCGCCTGCCTGGTGCAGCGGTTCTCGCTGAAGCTGGACGAAGTCCTCATCATTTACGACGACATGGCGCTGCCGCCGGGCCGCATACGGGTGCGGCGCGGGGGTTCGAGCGGTGCTCACAAGGGCATGCAGTCGGTCATCGACCGCCTGGGGACGGAGGCCGTAGCGAGGGTCCGCATCGGCATCGGGGAGCCGCCACCCGGGACGAGCGGGGTCGAGTGGGTGCTGCAGGTGCCCCCGCCCGAAGAAGCGGCGCTGATCGCCGAGGGGGCCCGGCTCGCCGCGCAGGCCGCCGAATACTGGGGCCGTTACGGCGTGGAGGCGGCCATGAACCGGTTCAACGCCGGCGCTCCCGGGCGAGTGAACGGTGACGCTGCAGGAACACATTAAGGTAGGTTCCGGAGGGTAAGAACCTCGCCGGCCTGCACCCCCTTATCGGGAGCGGCCGGCCGTATGCGCGTCGTTGCGGGGTGGACGCATGCTTCTTGCCGGGTTGGTCGATCTGGTGCGCCAGGGCGACGGCGTTCGCAGGATAGCCGCCGCGTTCACTGCGGGCGCCTCCGATCAGATGGTGGTGGGCGCCGACGGGTCGCAGAAGAGCGCCCTGCTGGCCGCGCTGTTCAGGGAACTGCAGGAGCGGGCCGGTCTTTCGGCCGTGCTGGTGCTGACGCCCACCCGGCAGACCGCCGAACGCTGGTACGAGGATCTGATCCACCTCCTGGGCGACGAGAGCGTCGGGTATTTCCCGGCACTGGAGACCCTGCCCCACGAGGAGGTCACCCCCTCCCCCGAGCTTTCCGGCCGGCGCATCGACGCGCTGATGCGCCTCGCGGGTGCTGGCCGCCCGCCCTCGGTGGTGGTGGCGCCGGCAGCGGCCGCGACCGAGCGGCTCATCCCGCCCGACGTCCTGCGCCGGTTCGTCTTCCCCGTGAAAGCCGGCGAACGCCTCGACCTGCAGAAGCTGGCGGCCGGTCTCACGGCGGCCGGCTACGAGCGCCGCGGGAAGGTGCAGGGGCCGGGGCAGATGAGCGTTCGGGGCGAGATCCTGGACGTCTTTCCCCTGGATGGCGAGCAGGGCCTTCGCATCGAATGGTTCGGCGACGAGGTGGAGTCCATTCGGCTGTTTGACGTGGAGAGCCAGCGGTCGTTCGGCACGCTGAACGAGGTGGTCGTCCCGCCGGCCCGGGAGCTTCTGCTGACCGAAGAAGCGCTGTCGCGAGCACTGAACCAGCTGGGCCAGCGCGGCCGCCGCCAGGCGGAGCGGCTGCGCGCCGCAGGACGCCGGCAGGAGGCCCGGCGGCTGGAGGAGCGCATCGCGGCGCACAACGAACGCCTAGCCACCACCGGCTACGTCGAGGGTGCCGACCAGTACCGGCCGATTTTCTACCCTGAACTCTTCCTCCTGCCGGCCTTCATGGGGCAGGGGCTGGTGGTGCTGGACGAACCGGCCCGCCTCAAGGAGCGGATCGCTTCGGCGCAGGTGGAGTGGAGCGAGCTTTACCAGGGCCTGCTGGAGCGCGGCCGGGTGCTCCCCGAAGAGACGGGGTGCTTTGCGTGGTGGGACGACGTGGTGCAGGCCACGCGGCGCCACGCCGTGCTCTACATGTCACTGCTGCCCCGCCGGATTGAGGGGATGGACCCGCAACAGGTCCACCAGTTGCACGCGCGGCCGGCCGGCACGTTCCACGGCAACTGGCAACTGCTGGCAGACGAGCTCCGCGCCCGCCAGAAGCAGCGTTTCCGCGTGCTCCTGGCGCTCGACTCCGAGGCCCGTGCCCAGCGGGCCCGAGAGGCGCTGGTCGGGGAGTCGGTGCCGGCCACGCTCGCCCGGCGCGTGGACGGCGAGCTGAAGCCCGGCAACGTGGTGGTGGTGCCCGCTCGCCTTGCCTCGGGCTTCGAACTGAACGAACTCAAGCTGCTGGTGCTCACCGACAGCGAGGTCTACGGCAAGCAGGCGCGTCCCCGGCGGCTCCGGCCGCAGCCCGCGGCCCCCGGCGCCCGGATCACCGACTACCTGGAGCTGCGGGAGGGCGACTACGTGGTGCACGTCAACCACGGGATCGGCCGGTACCGTGGCATCCAGACCATGGAGGTGGGCGGGGTACGGCGCGACTACCTGGTGGTGCAGTACGCGGGCGAGGACCGGCTGTACGTGCCCACCGACCAGGTGCAGTTGCTGCAGAAGTACATCGGCAGCGACGACGAACCGCCCAAGCTGAACCGCCTCGGCGGCCTGGAGTGGGCTCGGATCAAGAAGCGGGTCCGTGAGTCGGTTCAGGAGATGGCGGAGTCGCTCCTCAAGCTGTACGCCGAACGCCAGGCCCAGCCGGGGTATGCGTTCGGCCCGGATACGTCCTGGCAGAAGGAGTTCGAGGAGGCGTTCCAGTTCGAGGAGACGCCAGACCAGCGGCGTGCCACGGAAGAGGTCAAGGCGGACATGGAAAAGGCGCGGCCCATGGACCGGCTGCTGTGTGGCGACGTGGGGTATGGCAAGACCGAGGTGGCCATGCGTGCCGCGTTCAAGGTGGTGGCTGAGGGGCGACAGGTGGCGGTGCTGGTGCCCACCACAATCCTGGCGCAGCAGCACCACCGCACGTTCACCGAGCGCATGGCGGGATACCCGGTGCGCATCGAAATGCTCTCGCGCTTTCAGTCGCCGGCCGAGCAGAGCCGCATCCTGGACGGCTTGAGGGCCGGGACGGTTGATGTCGTCATCGGCACCCACCGGCTGCTTTCCAGGGACGTCCAGTTCAAGCAGCTTGGGCTCGTCATCGTGGACGAGGAGCAGCGGTTCGGGGTGGCGCAGAAGGAGCGCCTGAAGGAACTGCGCCGCACGGTGGACGTTCTCACCATGACGGCGACGCCCATCCCCCGGACGCTGCACATGGCCCTCTCGGGCCTCAGGGACATGAGCATCATCGAGACGCCCCCGGAAGGGCGGTACCCGGTTCGAACCTATGTCGTAGAGTACCAGGACGACCTGATCCGTGACGCCATCGTGCGCGAGCTTTCGCGCCAGGGCCAGGTGTACTTCGTTTACAACCGGGTCCAGACGATCGACCGCATGGCGGCGCACGTGCAGGAGCTGGTGCCGGAAGCAAGGGTTGCGGTCGCTCACGGGCAGATGGAAGAATCCCGGCTCGAGGAGGTCATGCTGGACTTCCTCAAGTGCCAGTACGACGTGCTGGTCTGCACGACCATCATCGAGACGGGGATGGACATCGGCAACGTCAACACGCTGATCGTTTACGACGCGGACCGCCTCGGGCTTGCGCAGCTTTACCAGTTGAGGGGCCGTGTCGGGCGCAGCAACCGGGTCGCCTACGCATACTTCACGTATCGCAAGGAGAAGGTGTTGACGGAGGACGCTGAGCGCCGGCTGCAGGCGATCAAGGAGTTCACGGAACTGGGTTCCGGCTTCAAGATCGCCATGCGGGACCTGGAGATCCGGGGCGCCGGCAACCTGCTGGGGCCTGAACAGCACGGGCACATCGCATCGGTTGGTTTTGAACTTTACTGCCGATTGCTGGAAGAGGCGGTAAGGGAAGTCAGGGGAGAGGTGGTGCAAAAGCCCCCCGAACCGGCACTGGATCTACCGGTCGATGCCTACCTGCCCGACCGGTACATCCCGGACTCGGGGCAGAAGGTCGAATTTTACAAGCGTATCGCCGCAGCAGCGGACGAGCAACAACTGGATGGCATCGCGCAGGAGATGGAAGACCGGTTTGGTACGATGCCGCAGTGCGCCCGCAACCTGCTGGAAGTGGCGCGCCTGAAGGTACTTGCCCGGGAGTGCGGCATCGGTTCGATATCGCAGGAGCGGGACACGGTGACGCTCAGGGCCTGGGCCGGGCTTCAGCTTCCAACCGATCCCGTGGTCAGGATGGCCGCTCAGCTGAGGGGGCGGCTCACCTACCGTCCGGGCCGGATGGATACGCTGTGGATGCGGCGCAGCGGCATGGACGACGCCGAACTTCTCCAGACGCTGCGGGCGGTGCTGGGCCGGATTCGGGAGGCCTGGCCCGTAGCGCCACATCTTCAGCAGGCGGCAGCGGGTGATCGACGAAGCTAGTTTGAAGCAATAACGCAAGCTCTCACCTCATGAGCCGCAGTGCGCCCGTATAGGTCAATTTGCGGCGCTGTATACTACCACCGGGAAGCCGGAGAAGATCGCGGCAGAAATCGCTGGGACCGAAATCGGGCCCGCGGCGGCTCGCAATCGAGGGCTCGGTGTGGAGGGGTGCCACGTGAAGGCGACGGGGATCGTCCGGCGCATAGACGACCTCGGACGTGTAGTCATACCCAAGGAGATCCGTCGGACCCTCCGGATCCGCGAGGGAGATCCGCTTGAGATCTTCGTCGACCGGGAAGGCGAGGTCATCCTCAAAAAGTACTCGCCCATCGGCGAACTGGGCGAGTTCGCGCAGGAGTACGCGGATTCCCTGTACGAGACAACCGGGCACGTTGCCATCATCACGGACCGTGACGCCGTGGTGGCCGTTGCCGGCGCCCCCAAGAAGCAGTGGATGGACAAGCCGGTTACCCCCGCCATCGAGCGGGTGATGGAGGGCCGCAAGCCGGTGCTGTTCCCCCGGCCCGGCGAGGCACGCCCGGCGCCCGAGGGTGAAGAAGAAGAGCGGTGGGACTTTCACTCGATGGTGGTGGCACCCATCATTGCCGAGGGTGATCCCATTGGGGCCGTCGTGCTCGGCACCAAGGAAGCGGAGAAGCGGGTCGGTGAACTGGAGCTGAAGCTGGCCGAGACGGCGGCGGGCTTTCTGGCCAAGCAGATGGAGCAGTAGTCAGCGCCTGCTGGGCACCCGGTAGGGATCGTCTGCCGGCACGGGGTACGCGGGCTCGAACACCTCTTCGCCGGGCCGAACCAGGCCGAGCCAGGAGCGGGCTCTGGACTCAATGGCGTCGAGGCTCAGAGCCTGCCGCAGGGCGTTTTCCATCTGCTCGTTTCGCTGGCGTTGCGCCTGGAGCCGGGCCTCCAGGGCACGCACCTGCCGGTTCATCTCGACGGCGCGCAACGCTGTCCCCGCGAACGACACCGCGCCCATGACGAGCGCCAGCGCCACGATCCGCCGCCAGGCTTTCACCCCGACCCTGTAGCGCCGGCCCCGCAGGTAGAAGACCAAAGCCCCTCCCCATCCCCTTCAACCCCGTCGCAGCGGCCGGTACGCCCGGGTGGTGGCAGGACTATTTCGAGCCCCTGGCCCGGCAATCCTTCCCCGCACGCTGCGCGTTTCCCTTACGGCACCCCCCACGGGCGGCTCCGCCTGATGATCCACCACCAGGTACCCAGCACGGCCCGTACCAGCGAGGCGACCGCAGCGCCCGAGGCCCAGACCAGGTACACGACAACGGGGCTCAAAGTCATCCGGTACGCGGCGATGCCCAGAGCAAGGCCCACGAGGGTGAACAGGCGCATCTGCGCGCCGTCGGCGAGCAACAAAAGCCAGAAGGCTACCGGCCCCAGCAGGCTGAGCAGCAGGAGGTCCATCACGAACACCACGGCGGAGCGCCGGACCCCAATGAGCCCTTTGAACGAGCGGTACAGGTCCCACACCGCGGCCAGAGCAGCACCCGCCAGAGCGACGCGGCCCACCAGCACAAGCTGCCCGGCGAGGGAAAGCATGTGCCACCAACCCCCAACCCGCAAGCGCTCACCAGGGTATGGGGGGTTGGCGTCGGAGGTTACGAATCAGCGCATCAACCGGCCGAGAAAGCCGCGAGCCCGCCTCCCGGCCGACTCCTGGGCGTACTCCAGGCTGTGAACGAGCCCGGAGACCCCCATGGTGCCCTCTTCGACGTTGAGGGCGAGGATCTGCATCCCCTCGCCCCGGACCACCAGCACGCCCGCGTCGGTCTGCAGGATCATCTCGTCCTCGTCGAAGCTCTGGACGCTGAGGACGCCCTGGAGATCCAGTTGCTGCCGCCCTTTCAGGGTCACCTGATGGCGAACGACCTGGGCCGGCGCCTGACGGGTTTCCGCCACCCGTGCGCACCTCCGGGGCATGTATATGCAGGGGGTCGTGCGGCTGGCCGGCTACCACAGCTTCTCGATGCGGGTGCCCGGGTAGAAGGTTTGCACGATCTGCTCGGGGGTCTTCCCCTGGCGGGCCATCATCAGGGCGTCCCACTGGCTCAGGCCGACCCCGTGGCCCGATCCGGTGCCCGCCACCACCAGGCGGCCGTTGGAGAACTGGAACGTCCGCACGAGCGTCGATTTCATCCGCTCCGGGCCGAGCGCCACCCGCAGGCCGTTTCCAGAGATGCTGGCACGCCCGCTGGTCCCGCTGAGGTCCACCCGGGTGATGCGGCCGGTCGGGCCACGGGCGGCGACGCGCATACCCTGGATGGCCCCGACGTCGATCCCGGCCTTGGCCAGGGCGCTTGTGAGCTCCTGCTCGGAGAACTCCGCGCGCCACGACTTGAACTGGGCAGGCACCACCGTGTTGTTCGGCAACCGCACCGGCCGCAGGTAGGGCGCGTCGGTGACCCGCACGCCCAGCCCCTCTTCGGGGGTGGTGGTCTGCCCGCCGCTGTACGAGTGGAACCAGGCCCTGGCGTACCGCCCGTTGAAGGTGAGCACCTCGCCGCGGGTGCGGTTCACCGCCCGGCGGATCACGTCCGAGATCCGGGAGGGGTTGTACGCCTGGGCCTCCGTGGGGTCGCTGGATACGTCCGTGCCGTGGAGCGAGCGCGTTCCGCCCCGGCCCATGAACTCCAGCGTGAAGGTCCTGGCGAGGATGGCCTGGGCCGCGTAGGCGCTCTCGGGCCAGTTCTCCCACATCTCGCCGGCGACCACACCGGCGACGTACTCCTCGATGGGGAGTTCGCGTCGCTCGCCGGTCTGCTTGACGAAGAGCGAAATGCGGGGCTCGGTCGTGAAGCGCTGGACCCTGGCCGGCTCTTCGGGGGCATCCTTCGGCTGGCTGCCGGGCCCGGTGCGGTCGCCGGGGAAGCCGGAGAGGTAGAAAACCACGCCCGCCACCGCCAGCAACCCGAGCGTGGTCAGGGCAACATAACGCCGCCTGTTTGCCATTTTGGCGGGTGACTCCTTTCCCGTCCCTCCCACCAGATAGTGTGCGACGCCGGCAGCCGCTTGTATGAGCGGGGCCGCGGAGGCTAAGATCCCTGCGGCAGGAGGCGCGCACATGCAGATCACCGTGGTAGGGCTGGGGCCGGGGCCCGCCGACCTGTTGACGGTGCGGGCCGAGCACGCGCTGCGGCAGGCGAAGCGGCTTTTCCTTAGGACGCGCGCCCACCCCGTCGCGGAAACCCTGCGGGCCTGGGGCGTGGCGTTTACGGCGCTCGACGAGTACGTGGAGCGGGCGCCCACCCTCGAGGACGCCTGGAGGGCCATGGCGGACAGGCTATTGGAGGAGGCGGCGGGCGCGCCGGACCGGGTCGTCTACGGCGTCCCCGGGCATCCGCTCGTGGGGGAGCCAAGTGTTGGCCACCTGCTGGCCCGGGCTATGGAGCAGGGCGCCGTGGAACTGGTGCCCAGCCCCAGCGGCCCTGAGGCGGCCTGGGTGGAACTCCGGGTCGACCCGGTGGCGAGTGGCGCCGCATACATTGACGCCCGTCAGCTCGCTCGATTCGCCCCCCTCTCCGACGCGCTGCCGCCCCCCTCGGGCATGGCGTGGGAGCGCCGGCGGGGATACCTCGTCCTGCACCTCGACTCCCCCGTGCTGGCCGCGCAGGTGAAGGCGGCTCTCCAGCGGGCAAGAGGCCGAACGCAGCCGGTGGCGGTCGTACATGCGGCCGGGACGGCGCAGGCCCGAGTGGAATGGACGGTCCTTGGCGAACTGGACAGGAGGCGTGACTTCGGGCCCGGCACCGGCGTGTACGTGCCGCCGGCCGACGGCGAACTACCCGGGGCCGGGGAGGGGATGGAGGCGCTCGTGCGGATCATGGCGCGGCTCCGGGCGCCCGACGGCTGCCCCTGGGACCGGCGCCAGACGCCCGGAAGCTTGCGGCGGTACATCATCGACGAGGCCTATGAAGCGTGTGAGGCCATCGAGCGCGGTGACCCGGACAGGGTGCAGGACGAACTCGGTGACCTGCTGCTCCAGGTGCTCTTCCAGGCGCAGATCGCCAGCGAACAGGGCCGCTTCGACATGGCCGGCGTGGAGGCCCATCTGCGGGCCAAGCTCATCCGCAGGCACCCGCACGTGTTCGGCGACGCCCGGGTGAAAGACGCCGCCGAGGTGCTGGAGCGGTGGGAGGCCATCAAGCGGCAGGAAAGAGGGCAGGCGGAGGGCGATCAGGCCAGCGGCGCCCCGTCCAGCCTCATGGACGGCCTCACCACCGGCCTCCCATCCCTGTCCTTCGCCGAAGCGGTGCAGCGCCGGGCGGCCACGGTGGGGTTCGAGTGGCCGGAGATCTCCGGGGCAGGCCGCAAGGC
>JBFMCJ010000151.1 GCA_040754675.1 Bacillota bacterium | reverse complement strand
GTTGTCCACCGAGTCGGACAGGTACCGGTTGGGGAGCGCGAGGGTGACCCGTGCGGCCACGCCCAGTGTGCGCGCCGCCGCGTGGCTTTCCTGGTGGCGCTTTTCCGGGGAGCCGTGCGGGGTCGGCTCGCCGTTGGTGAGGTCGAGGATGGCCACGCCCAGCCCGCGGCGCGCAAGCGACGCCAGCGTGCCGCCCGCGGCCAGTTCCACGTCGTCCGGATGGGCGCCGACGGCCAGGACGTCGACCGGGCGTTCCAGCCCGGAACCATACGTGCTGACGATACTCCCCCGGGGCAGCTCGCCGAGTTCCGTCTCCAATGGATTTGACCCCCCAGCTAGCAACGACAGCCGGCCGACCGGCCCGGCGCGCTCAGGCGCCGGCACGCCTCCCCGGAGAGCGCCCGCCGCAGCACCTCCTCGTAGTAGCGGCGGCGCATCACCGGTTCGTCGAGGCTGCCGCCGAAGCGGCGCTCGAAGTTCACCTTGTAAATCAGCGGCACCGGCACCTCCACCACGCTCAGCCCGTGCCGCCACGCCTCCACCCAGACCTCCAGCGGCATGCCGTACCCCGGCTCGGCCAGATGCAGCCGCTGCAGGGCCTCGACCCGGTACCCCTTGAACCCGCAGAACGCATCGGTGATGCCGAACCCGGTCAGTTCGTTGATGCGGCGCGTGAAAGCGCGGTTGATGGCGAGCCGATCCAGCGGCGGCTGCCCCTCCCCCGGAAGCGGCCGCAAATAGCGGCTGCCCGACACGATGTCCCACCCTTCGGCCAGGGTGGCGAAGAAGGAAGGGATGAGTTCCGGCTCGTGCTGCTCGTCACAGTCGATGGTGACCAGGTGCCGGTAGCCGCCGCGGAGGGCCCACTGGAAGGCGTCCATCAGCGCACGGCCGTAGCCGAGGTTCGTCGGATGCCGCAGCACCCGGATGCCGGGAAAGCGCCCCACGATGCGCGGCGTACCATCGGTTGAACCGTCGTCCACCACCAGCACGTCGGCGTCAGGCGAAGCCTGCAGCACCCTGCGCAGAACGCCCTCGGCCGAACGCTCCTCGTTGTAAACGGGGATGGCTACCAGCCGAACGCTCGCCAGCCCAGACAGCCTCCTCGCAAGCTACGGCATATTGTACCTCTCCATCAACCAGCCCGTCAGCCGGACGAACAGGCCCCCCTGAAGCTCGGGGGCCAGCCGTTCCGGATGTTCCAGCCCGGGGGAACGGGCCACGACCCGCCAGCCGAACTCGGCCAGCATCCCCCCGTCGCCGGCCGGCAGCAGCACGTACAGGCCGGCCGCCGCCTGGACGCCACGGTAAAGCTCCCGCAAGTTGCCGCGGATGGCTGCCCCCGCGGCTTCGGTGAACCAACCCCATGCGTTGCCGAATGGCCCGCGAGTGCCCAGCCTCAGCATGGACGTGTCCACCGCAGCGACCGGTCGAGGGCCCCCAGCGCGCCGCCACAGCGCCGAACCGTAGAGGGTCAGGCGCCCCGCCCCTGGCGCGCTGGCATCCGCCTCGCCAGCCGGCCCTGTTGCAGAGGGGGCGCCGGGGCGCAGCGCGTGTACCGACGCCGAAACGGAAACCTCGGACGCCTCACCCTCATGCTTTGCCTGCGCCGCCACGACGCCGGGCCCGCTTGCCCATACCCCCTCGACCTGCAGCCGCCTCCCGGACGCCGCCGGATGGGCCGGCCAGCGAGCCGACGCCGAAAGCCTCCAGGGGAGCGCGGTCCCGGCACCGCAGCCCACGCCGTCAGGCCGCCTGAGGGCCGCTTCGGCCTCGATGTACTTCGGCGTGACGCGCACCTCCACCCGCGACCCCGGACCCGAATAGCTCGCCGTCACCTGCTCCCATTGAAGCCGGGTGGAGGTCGCCAGCGCCTGCGTGGAGAGGCGCACGGCCTGCCCCGGGGAGATCTCGCCGCGGAGCCTGACCTCCGGAGGCGCCAGCCGGCCCTCCCGGTCGCGCCCGGCTGCCAGGGTGGCCCGCCCGCCGAGCTTGAGCGTGTCGTGGGGTCGGGCCGAAACCTCCGTCCAGAAGTCAATGGGCTGAACGCCGGCGAAATACCTGCCGGCTGCCCGCACCGCGCCGCCTGCCGACACCTGCATCGCCCCGATCCGGAGGTTCGGGAGAGTTACGGCGGCTTCTGCGTAAGGGTGCACGGCTGCCGTGCCGTCGAAGGCGCCCCCAATGCGGCCCTTCAGGAGCACAGGCCCGGGCGCCGCCGACCCTCCGGCGGCCCGGCGGGGAACAGCAAAGTCCAGCCGGGCGTAAACGTCTGCCGCCTGGGACCATCCCGCGCCGAAGCCCACGCTTCGCAGCGCCCCATCGAGTGGCCCTGGCGCCAGCCGCCACTCCACCTCGGTCCGGCCGCCCGGACCCGAGCTACCGGACAGGCTTAACGGCACCGCCCGCTCTCCTCCAGGGGCCCCGTCGAGGTGCCGAAGCGAAAGCTGCACCCGATCGGCGCCTCCGGGCAGCAGGCTGCCTTCGACCAGCGCACCCCAGCCGCTTCCGCCGCTTCCCCGCATCACCTCCACGGCAACCCGGCGCGCGCCGACGGAGCCGTCCCAGCCGGCACCGGCGAGCCAGCGCGTTCCTTCGGCGGCGGAGCCGTCCGGGTCGAGGCGCAAGGCGGCCCATACTCGCCCTTCGGAACCGGCATCCGCCGCCCGCACCAGTGCCAGCGGCTGGCGGGTGCCCTCACCGCTTTCGTTCGCCTCCAGCGTGCCCTCGGACCTCCACAACGCCGTGACGCCTGGCTCCACACCCGGCCCCGCAGGGCCCTCGCCGTCCGGGGCCCACCGCCAGACCACGCCCCGTTCGGGAACCCATGCCAGATCCAGGGGGCCGCCGTCACCAAGCGGCCGGGGCGTTTCGGCCTCCCTCCCGGCGGGCGCTGGGCCTCCCAGCCGGCCCAGGTTGCCGATTACCACCAGGTGATCGCCGGATGCGAAGACCACGCTCTCGATGCGGGCGCTCCCGAGCAGGGGGCGCTCAGAGGCGGACAGGTTGCCGGAGGCCCTGGCGAGTGACCCCGGGCCCGACGCTTCCAACGTAAACCCGACATCCCCACCGTAACGGCCCCCCTGCACCCATTCGAAGCGTCCCGCCGAGACGGCCGAGAGCTCCCACGCCGCTTCGGCGCCACCCCCCTCCTGCCCGGGCGCAGCCAGGACAACCGATGAGATGCCACCCGGGTCCACCACGAGGGCGACCGGCTGCCCCGCTTTACCCGGCGCCAGAGCATGGGGGATGGCATGCTCCACGCGCAGCACGTGCAGGCCGGCGGGCAGCGCCATCGTGAACAGGCCGTCCTCATCCGCCACTGCGAAGCTCCCGTCCTCCGCGACGACGAACAGAGGCCGGCGGGCCGTGCGGGTGCTCCCCTCGATCCGGCCAACGACGAGCCCTCCCCGGTCAATCCCCGCTTCCCCCAGCGCCAAGCCGGCCGTCACCGGCTCCATGGAGAGCACCGCCGACAGGCGGCGAAGGGAGCCCGTCGCTCTCGCCACCACCTCGCTCTTGCCGGCGGCCAGCGGAGTCACCACGGCCCTTGCCCTCAGCATCGCCACCTGTCCGGGCACGGGCGCCTCGAGCTCCCACACAAGCCCGCTCGCGGTGGGCTGTATCCGTCCGGCGTTAGCGCTGTGCCAGGAACCCGGCAGCACGAGCAGGGCGGGGTCGAGTTCAAGCTCGATGCGAGCAGCACCGGGATCGGGAGTGCTCCCCGGCGTCTCGGCCCCCTCCGGCGGGAAGCTCACCGAAAGCTCTACCTCCGCCACGTCGCCCGCAACGACCCGCTGACGGGCAGGCGGAGGCCGCAGGGCCAGGGCAAGCCGGGGTCCGGGCACGGGCAGGAGGTGGAGCCATACCGGGGAGACGTCCGGGGCCGCATCGGGCGGCAGGAAGACGTCCCGCTCGCCATACCCGTAGCCGGGAGCCTGGGCACCGACACGGTAGTGGCCCGCTTCGAGGCCATCAAAACGCGCCACCCCGTCCTCCCCGGCAATGGAGACTCGCCCCGCTTCCCTTCCATGCTCGCTCACCGTCACCCGCGCCCCGGCCACCGGCCGCCTCTCGGGGCCCCCCGTCACCTTGACGCGCAACACGGCGGTGCGCGACCCGTCGACGGCCTGCAGAGCGCCTCCCCCCAGCGTCCGCAGCGTGATGGGATCGGACAGGGCGTAGCAGTAGAAACCCGCCGTCTTCACCGGGAAATCGGCCCACGAGCGGGACCACTCGATGCGGCTCCAGCCTGCCCGTACCGAGAAGATGCGCCCGCGGGCCCCCGCGGCGCTTGCGTCGCACGGACCCGTGCTCTGCTTCCACGCGGCCACGCTGAGGAGGCCGTCGGCCGGGCGGTAGAGGTAAAAGCTCAGGTTTTGCCCCGACCGGATGTCGTAGGGATCCGGGTAGGCCACGACCGGCGTGGTGTCCACGGTGGTGGCGCTCATGGTGTAGTCGACGGCAAGCTGGTACGGGCTCGGGCTCGCCGGGTCGGCCCACGTGGGCCGGAAGCGAAAGACCAGTTCCCCGGCCCAGTCGCCCGTGCCCTGATAGACGGTGGCCGTTGCGTTCTCCATGGGCCGGAAAGAAAGGGCCTCCGACGGGTGCCTGCGGAAAGCCCACTCAAGCCGGCCAACCGGTATGAGGTGACCCTGCCCGTCTCCCAGGTAGCCCGAACGGGGTCGCATGGTCAGCGCTACCGGACCGGCCTCCACCGGCGCGCCGAACCCGACGATCCCCACGACCGACGTCTGGCCGGGCCGGACAGGCTCGCCCGCGAGGCTGAGCCCGCCGCCGCCCACCTGAGGCTTCCAGGCCCGGGCCGGGGTGGCAAGAAGCGCCACCCCGACCAGGCTCCCCCCGACGACCCCCGCGGCCAATGCTCGTGCCAGAGCACCCCTGACTCGCCGCATCGTCATGGCGTGGCTCGCCCCTCCGATCCCCTGGCCAGCGAGGGCGCCACGGCCAGCGAGAGCGCCGCCTGAGCCACCCGGCGCGCCCCGTCGAGCCACTCCACGTCGACCTGATACTCTCCGGCGCTCAGAGGGGCAGGCCACGGCAGTTGCACCCTGTCGACGGCCCCGGGTTCAACGGTGGGGCCGCGCACGGTCGTGCTCCGCTTCTCCCCGTCTTTGGCCGTGACAGAGATCTCCAGAACGGGCGCCACGGGACGCGAACTCCGGTTGTGCACGGAGGCGACCACCACCGGGATCCCGGCCGCATCCGCCTCCACGGCCAGGCTGAGCGCGCCCGCAAGACGCGCCAGTTCGTAGGGGCGTATGACGTCGAAGCCGGCAGCGAGCTTCTGGGCCGCACCTCCCTGCCCGGCGAGCGCCGCCTGCACCACGTACCGGCCGGGGGGCAGCAACCCGGGTCGCCACTCGGCCCGCAGCAGGCGAACCGCCCCGGGAAGCACCGTGGCCGGCCCCAGGTGGATCCGGCCCTGCAATTGCCCATCGGGCCCCACCAGGAGCGCCTCGCCCCGGGCCGTCTCATCCCTCGCCCCGGTGTTGCGGACCTGCGCCACCACCTGGACCGGCTGGTTAGGGGTCTCCTGCTCGGCCCACACCCCTTCGAGGCGCAACGATGGCTGCGTTGACGCCCCCGGCCCTCGCAGGAACAGCAGGACCGCCACCACCAGCGACCCGGTCGGAACCGGCGTCCGGACCAGCGCGGCCAGGTACACCCCACCGTGAGGAGGCCTGTGAACGTCGAACCAGAGCGCCCTTGTCTCGCCGGCGCGGAGTTCGGCGCTGGTCCACGACGGGCGCACCGACCGGATGGCCAGATCGCGGTGCTCCGGATCCGTAAGGAAAACGGGGTATCCGTCAGGGTCGTGAGTTAGTCCTGCTAACTCCACCTGCACGGGAACGGGCTGTCCAGACGTGTTGGTGACGTAGACCGGCCCGAGTCTACCGCCCGCATGGCCGGCGTCACCGTCGAGCATCAGGGGGCTGACCCGGATGGAGCTCGACGCGGGCCCGGGCGCTGCCGCGACGAAAGCCACAGCAACAAGCCCCAACAGACCTTTGCGGAGTGCGGGTACCGGCAGCACGGCACGTTCCCCCTCTCGCGAGCTGGCGCGGCACGCCGCCACGTCAGATCTGCCGCGCCAGCACCAGGGTCAGGGTCATCGCATAGGTGCCGGGCTCGTCGTCGAAGGTGGCAGCGTACTCGAAGACGACCGATACGGGCTGGCCGGCCTCGCCCGTGGGAGCGCCTCGCGCGAGCTCCTGTTCGGCCACCTCGCCCAGATAGCCGCTGGTGGCGCCGACCCGAAAGCCGACCGGGTTAGCGGTGGTCTCGCTGGTGGCGGCCGAGCGCGGCCGCGCGCCCTCAGCCGCCTGCAGCTTGAGAATCCACGGCACGTTGGCCTTGACCGGGATGTCCAGCTTCTGCTCGAGCGTCCGCCCCGGCGCCACGTTGGTGATGGAAACGGTGAGGCCGCTTGGTACGCCGAGTTCCAGAGCCTCGGCGACCAGAACCTGCAGGGTGACGGCCGACGCGGCCGCCCCGGCACCTTGCGCCGGCGCTGCCGCCATCAGGGCGAAGGCCGCTGCCGCCGCTGCGGCCACTGCACCAGGTTGCGACAGCCACCCGGGCGCTGGTCTACCGCCGGACCTCATGTCGCCCAACCCCTCTCCTGCCGAGCGGCCGGTCAGGGGGTCACGAGCGATGGGCGACGCGGTCGAGCGAGGTTGCGGGCGGGGTTAGTATAGCCGACGTTAACCGTACTGTCATCTGCCGGCATAAGAAACGGCCGCCGGCCCCGGGTCAAAGGCTCGCTTGTGCCCGGGCAGAGAACCGCCGGCCGCCCTCGTTCTACTCCGGGAACCCGGGCCCTCTCAGGTCCCCTCTTCCCAGGCCGATAGGTAGCGCTCCTGTTCCTCGGTCAGGTTGTCAATGGCCACGCCCATGCACACGAGCTTCAGCCGCGCCACCTCCCGGTCGATGGTGTCCGGCACGGGGTAGACTTGCGGCTCCAGACCGCCGCCCTCCCGCACCAGCCACTCCACGGCCAGCGCCTGGTTGGCGAAGCTCATGTCCATGACCTGTGCCGGGTGCCCCTCCGCCGCCGCCAGATTGACGAGCCGCCCCTCGCCTACCAGCCGGACCCGCTTGCCGCCCGGCAGCTCGAACTCCTCCACGTTCGGCCGCACCTGGCGCCGTGACTTCGAGAGCGCTGCAAGCGCCTTCACGTCCACCTCGACGTCGAAGTGGCCGGCATTCGCCAGGATGGCCCCGTCCTTCAGCCGCAGGAAATGCTCCTGACGCACGACGGCCGTGTTGCCCGTCGCGGTGATGAAGACGTCGCCCTGCGGCGCCGCCTCGGCCATGGGCATCACCTGGTACCCGTCCATGACGGCCTCGAGGGCTCGCAGCGGGTCCACCTCGGTGACAATGACCCTGGCCCCCATGCCCCTTGCCCGCATGGCGATGCCTCGCCCGCACCACCCGTACCCGGCGACGACCACCGTACTGCCGGCGAGCAGTACGTTGGTGGCCCGCAGGATGCCGTCAATAGCCGACTGCCCCGTGCCGTAGCGGTTGTCGAACATGAACTTGGTCCGCGCGTCGTTGATCGCCACAATCGGGTAACGCAGAACGCGGTCCCTGGCCATCGCCTGAAGCCGGACGACCCCGGTGGTGGTCTCCTCGGTGCCGCCCCGCACCCCCGCCAGAAGCTCCTGTCGCCGGGTGTGCAGCGTGGTCACCAGGTCGGCGCCATCGTCCATCGTGATGGCGGGGCCGTGGTCCAGGGCCTGGCGGATGTGGGCGTAGTACTCCTCGGAGGTGACGCCTCGCCGGGCAAAGGTGGGGATCCGGTAGACCGAGTTAAGCGCCGCCACCACATCGTCCTGGGTGGAAAGGGGGTTGGAGGCGCACAACCGGACCTCCGCGCCGCCCGCCGCCAGCGTGCGCACCAAGTTGGCCGTCTCCGTGGTCACGTGCAGGCAGGCGGAGATACGAACCCCGGCCAGCGGCCGTTCGGCCGCCCACCGCTCGCGGATCTGCGCCAGAACGGCCATGAACGAGTCAGCCCACTCGATGCGCCGCCGGCCCAGCTCTTCGAGCGAAGCCGCCGGCGACGCCGGCACCGCTGCATCGGGCATGGTCGGATCCTTCCTCTCAGTGCTGCCGACCGGGCGGCTCCGACGCCGCGGCCGCGGCGCGGGCCGAGTGGGCCTCGAGCCACGCCTGCGCTGCCCGCTTCAGGGGCTCGACCAGGTCGGTGCGCTCCCAGGGTAGATCGAGTTCGGGGCGGCCGAAGTGGCCGTAGGTGGCCAGCTGCCGGTAAATGGGCCGGCGCAACTGGAAGCGCTCGATGAGGGCCGCCGGGCGCAGATCCACCAGCCGTCCGGCAATCTCGGCCAGCACCGGGTCGGGCAGCTTCCCCGTGCCGAAGGTATCCACCATGAACGAGATGGGGCGCGCCACGCCGATGACGTAGGCCACCTGCACCTCGCAGCGCTCGGCAAGGCCCGCGGCAACCAGGTTTTTCGCCACGTAACGGGCGGCGTAGGTGCCCGTCCTGTCCACTTTGGTGGGGTCCTTGCCGGAGAACGAGCCGCCGCCGTGCCGCGCCATGCCCC
>JBFMCJ010000150.1 GCA_040754675.1 Bacillota bacterium | reverse complement strand
GCAGGCAGAAACCTTCTCCCCACGCGCACGAGAAGCCCGGCAGCCCCGCTAACCAGTACCTGGAACAGCCCACGGGCGTGCTCCTCCGCGGCCTGCTCCACGGGGCTCTTCTTCACGGCACCCACGATGCGCGCCAGCCGCATGGCGGCCAGCTCCGACCTTTCCAGGACAGCCAGGCAGGCCAGAAACACCGCCCCGCCCGCCACCACACCGACCAGGGACAGCAACACGGCTCACCCCTCCCCCGGCACGGTTCCCATCATCCGCTGGATGACGACCCAGCCGAACCCGATCGCCCCCAGGCAGGCCAGGAACAGCACCCGACCGGACCACGAAGAAAGCATGGGCTCGAAGTACCGCGGGTTCATCATCCGGCACAGGGCCACGGTACCCACCGGCACCAGCGACACCACCAGGGCCGACGCTCTGGTCTCCGCGGTCAGGGCGCGCATCTGGTCGCGGAACGCCCGGCGGTCGCGCAGCGTTTCACTCAGCCGGTCGTAAATCAAAGCCAGGTTCCCGCCCACCCGCGACATGATCGACGTCGCCGCCCCCCAGAGCTTCCAGTCCACCGACTCCACCGTCCCGGCGACCCCCTCCAGGGCCTCGGCTGGCACCGCGCCCAGTTTCACCGCCCGGTCAGCCTGGGCCAGGACGTCGCGGATGGGCTGGGGGCTCTTCTGCGCCGCGTGCTCCACCGCCTGGCTCAGCGAGGCCCCCGCCCGCAGGGAGGTCGAGAGCAGTGCCAGCGCGGGCTCGAGCTGGCCCGCCAGGACCCTGGCCCGCTGCATCTTCGCCCGCTGCAGGAGGAGGTAAGGTCCCGCCAGGCCGAGCGCGGAGAGGAGCAGACCTCCCTGCACCCCGATGGCGAGCAACCCCACCGTGAACCCCAGAGACCCACCCAAAACGGCCGCCGCCAGGAAGTCCCGTCCCGTCAGCCTCACCCCTGCCTTGGCGGCTTCCTGCTCCAACCTGCCGAACAGGCCCCCGCGTTGCTTCCGCACGGGGGCCTGCACCGGCTGCTCCTCCGCGAACACGGGCCGTGGCTTGACCACGCTCTCCCAGTCGCGCCGCGGGGCCCTGGTCCACGCCCACACCATCAATAACAGCAGCGCGCCGAAGGTGCAGGCAAACACCACGTTGTACCACACCGGAACATCACCTCCTTGTCTGGATCTATCAGCTTGCGTCAGAACCTAACACGTCGGGACATACGCCAGCCTGCGTGGTCGGTGAAGAACGCGCGCCTTCGAGTACGAAACCTCGAAGTTGCGGTCCGACGCAGTCCGCAGGGCCAGCGCCCGCGCCTTCAGGCTCCGCACGCAGCCAAACACAAACCTCCCGGCACGCTCCGCACGCACCACGTCCCAGTGCCGGAAGCCGTTTCTCTCCTCGCACGTCCTCGTGGGATTCCCCTCCCACCTCCGCCTCCTCAGCGGCCAGACCATGTGCTCCGGCCCGAAGAACTTCAGAGGACCGCAGGGGAACAGGCACGCCGCGTCGTTCGCGTGACACTTGGGCAGCCCCAAGGCCTTCCGCCACCCCTCCGTCTGCCAGCCCTCACAGGTGCGGATCTCCCCGAAACGCCCAAGCAACAACAGGAGATACGCCTTGCCGAGCACGGCAAGCGCCCGCCAGGCGAACGTCCGGCCCTTCCTGCCCAGGCCCACCTCACCCGCGTGCAGCTTCTCATGACAGTCCCGGCACAGGGCCACCTGGTTCTCGGGCGTACCCGACCCACCCTTCGCCCGGCCCACAAGATGGTGGCAGTGGAGCTTCTCCCGGCTGCCGCACAGGACGCACCCGCCGTCCCGGCCCAGCACTTTCTCGTGCGCGTTCCTCCCGGGCAGCGAAGGGTCGCACGGCCGCCGAAACCAGCTCCACGTCCACCCCCGAGACCGGCGCTATCTTCGCCAGGTCCGCCAGCACCCGGGAGATCGCCTCCTTCTTCTGACGGATGCTGGGGAAGGGGACGGCCTGCCTGCGGTTCAGGTTCCGGCAGGGACGGTGCCTGACCAGCCGGTAGCGCCGGCTCCTCCGGTACTCCCTGCGGAGGGTGATCAGCCGGACAACATCACCCCGCTGCACAAGCACGCCGCGGAACACCACCTCGCCCGCGTGCTCGTTCACCAGCGCGATCCCCACCCGCCGGGAACCGTCGTCCACCTTCGCCCTCAGGGGGCCGGCCGGGCTCTCCGCCACACGCTTGAGCCTGATCGCGAACGGGCAGCCGCGCTCGACCACTGCCTTCCCGTCACGAAGCAGCATCCTCGCCCGCGCGGGATGGCATGGCAGGAGCGGCTTCCCCTCCGCGTCCACCACGAACACCTTGGGGTAGCTCACAAAAGAAGCGCCCATGTGACATCCTCCCCCGAATGAATTCGGGGGCATCCTCAAGCGGATGTGCGCAGGATTGGCCTGCGCTCCGGTTCGTGGACCGTATGCCATCCCGCCTGGAATGACACGACCACGGGCCGCGCCACACGGCCACTACTCCCCTTGACGGGAGACACCTGGAACGCCCGTTCGTAGATGTTCAGGGCGCCGTTCACGTCTGCCTGCGCGGTCCACCCGCACGGGCAACGGTACAGACCCCGATGGATTCGGCTAGCTTCACGAGCCGTTCCGCAGGCATGGCAGGTGCAGGATGTGCCGCGCTCGTCCACATCGTCCCGCACGGCAATTCCCGCGAGAGCGGCCTTGTACCGGATCATGTGGACAATCTTGCGATAGGGCCAAGCATGGAGCCGCTGGTTCATCCGGGCGCCATACTCGATCCCGCCGCGGATGCCGGTGAGGTCGCCGATGGCCATTTCCTTCACACCGCGCTGCACGCACTCCCGAATGAAGTGGGTAGTGGTGATGTGCAGAAGGTGCTCCACCTGCCGGCGTTCCCTGTGGGCGATTTCGCGGTACCGCCGCGACACACGTGGGCGTTCCTTAGACGGCGGCTTCACCTTGGCCCGCACCTTTTGCCAGTACCGGCGGATCGCCTTGATAAGGCGGCCGGAGTACAGAAGAACCGTGCCGTCCCCGAAGGCCGCCGCGAGGAGCACCGTCTCGCCCAGGTCCACCGCCACACGGCCTGTGCCGTGGTTCTCGCGGGGCTCGACCTCCACCACCAGGCGGGCTTCCAGTTGCCCGGTCAGCTTGTCGTAGGTGATGAAGACCTCGCGCACCCGCTCGTATTCCACGCTGGGCCGGTGGCTGATGCGGAACGTGACGGAGCGGACGCCATCCTCCCGGCCCGTACCCAAGGAGAGCGTCAGGCGGCCGGCCTCGACCTTGAACCCGCTCTGGACGTATTTGAGCGGGGAGAGCATGAATTTAGGCCGGAACCCTGGAGCGTTATGGTTGGTTCGCCCGTTACGCCGGAGGGCAAAGAACGACTGCCACGCCTGCCGCACCTCGTCCCTGGTGAGCTGGGCGGACATGGAGTAATAACCCTTTGCCCTTGGAAGTGCAGCCAGGATGCGGTTGAGGTTGGACCGGCGCACATCGACGCGGCCGATCTCCTCCTGCTGGCGGCGTAAATGCCACATCAGCCCGTTGTAGACCTTGGTGGCGCAAAACATGGCGTCCCGGAGAATGCCTTCAGTCTCAGGATCCGCGTGAATCTGCGCCTTGATCGTCAGCATCGACACCCGACTTCTGCTCCTCGATATAGCGTTTGATGGTCTCCGCGCTCACATGCCCAGCGGTGCCGACGTAGTAGGAGGGGTTCCATAGATGCCCACCCCACAGCCGACTCCTGAGATGCGGGAACATGATGAACAGGCGCCTGGCGCTGGCTCCCTTCAGCACCTTGGCGATGAGCGCGGGACTGAGTGCGGGCGGTGCGGAGAGAAAGATATGGACATGATCCGGCATCACCTCCAGACCGAGCACGTCGTACCCTCGCTCGGCCGCCGTTTGCGCCAACAGGTCTTTCAGCGCCACATCGACAGGCGGAACCAGCACGGGCTTGCGATACTTGGTAGACCATACGAGATGATAGTTGATCTCATATACTGCATTGGGCGTGGACTTCCACGACTTTTTCTTCATACCACCATGATACCACAGGCGCGAGGGGGTCCGTGTATCCCCTCAATGAATTGAGGGGGATTACAGCCCCCTCGCGCTCCCCCGTTTCTCTAAGGGCACCCTCCTTCCGGGTCACTCCGCTCCTCGGCAATGTGCCGGGGCCTCTTTGAACCCGCGGGGTGTTCACCAACTGTCCCGGAGGGACCAGGTTCCGTCCCCATGGGCCGGCAGCGCCCGGACCTGGAGCAACAGCCCGGAGTGCCCGCCTCACGGCAGCCCCAGCACGTAGGGGGACCCCTCACCTCCCCGGTCGCCCGGGGTTCGGCTTACGGCCAAAGGCCGCCCCCTCAGCCTCAGAGCCACGGCAGGCTAGCAGGAACTGTGAGAACCTGGTAGCACTACCAGAGCTCCTACTGCGTGTCATCCCGAAACCACCCGGGGTCCAGCGACTCCCCGTAGAACGCCAGCTTTTCACTGAACTCCGGAACCCTGCCGGTCGGCACCAGTTTGCCCCCGTCCCCGTCCTGCACGAAGCGGAACAGCTCGCGGATCTCCGGGGAGCCGCTGGCGTCCAACCCGCCCACTTCGGCGATCGAGGTCACCCGCCGGGAGCCGTCGCGCAGCCTCGCCAGGTGCACCACCAGGTCAATGGCCGAGGCTATCTGCTCCTGGATGGCCCGGTGGGGCAGGTCTTCGCCAGCCATCAGCACCATGGTGCCCAGCCTCCGCAGGGCGTCCGCCGGCGAGTTGGCGTGGAGAGTGCACAGGCTGCCTTCGTGCCCGGTGTTCATGGCCTGCAGCATATCGAGCGCCTCCCCCGTCCTCACCTCGCCCACGACGATCCGGTCAGGCCGCATCCGCAGGGAGTTGCGCACGAGCTGCCTGATGGTCACCTCGCCCCTGCCCTCGATGTTCGGCGGCCGCGCCTCCAGCCTGACCCAGTGCGGGTGGCTCAACTGCAGTTCGGCCGAGTCCTCGATGGTGATGATCCGCTCGTCCCCCGGGATGAACTCGGAGAGCACGTTCAACAGGGTCGTCTTCCCCGAACCGGTGCCTCCCGAGACCAGGACGTTGAGCCTGCCGCGCACGCACGCGCTCAGGAACTCCACATCCCTCGGGCCCAGCGAGCCCAGCCTCACCAGGTCTTCCGCGGTCAGCTTTCGCCCGAACTTCCGGATAGTCACGCAGGGGCCGTTCAGCGCAAGCGGGGGGATGATCACGTTCACTCGCGACCCGTCGGGCAACCGCGCGTCCACCATGGGGGAAGACTCGTCCACCCGCCGGCCGATGGGGCCGACTATCTTTTCGACCACCCCCATCAGGTGGTGGACGTCGCGGAAGGCGACTTCCGTCTTGACCAGCCTGCCCTTCTTCTCGATCCACACCTCTCCGGGGCCGTTGATCATGATCTCCGTCACGTCGGCATCGTCAACGAAGTGCTGGATCGGCCCGTACCCGAACAGGTCCGACAGTATCTCCTGGACCAGGAGCTTCTCCGCCACCCGGCCCAGGTGTGCCGCTTCCTCCTCGACGATCCCCCGCGCCGCCGCCTCCAGTTTCCCCCGCACGTCCGGCTTGTGCCTCTCCAGAAGCATGCTCTGGGGGACTTCGGAGAGCAGTCTGGCCCGCACGCGCGCCAGCAGTTCGGACGTTTGCTTGGCTTCCTCCGGGGCCCTGGTTTTCTTCGGCGCGGCCCGCTCCTCAGCAGCTTCGGGGACCTCCATCCCCAGCTTCTTCCGTACGTAGCTATCTCTGGGCACCTACTCTACCTCCTCAACGACAGCCCGAACAGGCCGCGGCGCCGCGCCCCCACGGTCACGGCCGGCGCCACCTGCCCCGCAAGCACCTTCACCTCCTGGGCAAAGGGGCCGTCGGGTTTGGACACCACCGCCACCCCGCCCTGGTTCTGGCACACGCGCACGCTGGGGTCTTCCGGGATGCGCGCCGCTACCGGGAACGGAACCAGGTCCGTGATGCGGGAAAGGGGCAGGTCGGGCCGCTTCGGCACCATGTTGAGCACGACGGAGCACTTGCCGGGGTCCTCGGCCATGGTCACCACGTACTGTTCGGCTTCGTTGAGCAGCCTCAACGACACCACATCGAGGGTGGTGACCAGCAGCACCCGGTTGGCTACCTCCATGGCCACCGCCACCATGTCGTCGAGCTGGATGCCGCAGTCGATCACCACCACGTCGAACCTGCGCTTGAGCCACTCGAGGACCTGCCGCGCCCCCTCAGCGTCGCCCAGATCCCCTCCCAGGAGCTTGCGGGGCCCCGGGAGGGCGTGCAGGCCAGACGGGTGCCGTGCCACCTGCGCTTCGTTTTCCGATACCTTCCCGGAGGTCAGGTCGGACACGGTCAGGCACCCGTCACGCAGCTGCAGGGCGACCTGCAGCTTCCCGCACGGGTCGAACTCGGTGACGCAGGACCGGAGCTTCAGGGCGCCACCCATGCAAGCCCCTGCCAGGTTCACGGCCAGCGTCGTCTTCCCGACGCCGCCTTTGGGGCTCCACACGCAGACGACCTCCTGCCTCGCGACCACGGCAGCCCCGCGGGGGCCGGGGTACTGGTCCTCCTCCTGCTCCCTGCCGGCTCGCGGCGGCACCGCAGGGGCACGCCTGACCTCTTCCTCCCGCGCCTGGCTGAGGGCATCCATCACTTCCTGCGGGTCAGGGGGCGAGAGCACCGTCCCTCGCAGGCCGAAAACCCGCGCGTTCCGCCACAGGTCGGGATCGTAGCGCGACACGCAGAGCAGCCCCACCGCCTCCGGGCAGGCGCGGGCCAGCCGCGAACCAACTTCCATGGCCTCGGGTATCCCGGAGTCCACGAGCAGCACGTCAGGTACCAGCTCTGCCAGCATCCTCATGGCCTGGTCGGGGTCGGAAAAAGACCCCGCCACCCTGAGTTCCGGGCTGCGCAGCGCCCCAGCTGCCGTCTTCAACCACCCGGGGCCTCCAACCAGCACGACCTTGTAGCTCATGGACCCTCACCTGCCCGGCTCTACGGGAACCGGGAACCCATACTTTTCGAGCCAGGCCCTCCCTGTCACGCCCGGGGTGACGGCGGCCTGCTCGTCCGTCTCATAGGGGTTCAGCGCGAACATCAGCCGGCCGGAGGACAGGGCGAAGGCAACGTCCTCGATCTCCGAAGGGGTCAGCGCGAGGACCAGGGTACCGCTTCCCTCGGATCCCTTCACCGCCTTCAGCACCAGCACGTTCCGCGCAATCACCTTGCCTACCCCCACGGTGCCCGTGGGCGCCTCGATGCGTACCGAAGCGACGATGTCCACCCTGTCGCCGTCCCTCACCTCGCCGCCCACCGCCGACTGGGGGTCAAACGGCAGGGCAAACGCCCGCAGGTCCTTCCGGCCCAGGGCGGACAACCGCGCTGACATCAGGCTGCGGTCGCCCTTCACCTGGGCCAGGTGAGTGGTCCGGATCACGTCCCCTTTCAGGACGTGCACGGCCGTGTACTGGCCCGCAAGCTGCCTGGTGTCCGTGGCGGGCTTCTCGTCCCCCGGGACCCGGAAGACGTCCGGAGGAAGCCCGACCAGGGGCACCTCCTCCACCTTCAGCATCGACGGGTCCAGGCGCGTGTAGGGCGGGATGTCCCTCACCGCCACTATGGCCGGGACGGTCTCCGAATACCCCCTCACCACCTGCACGGCGCCGAAGCCAGCGCCCACCGCCAGGATCAGCGCCCCTATCAACAGCAGCCCCGAGGATCTCCTCTTCATCCTGCCTTACCTCCTTTTCCGTCCGCCTCTCACCTTACTTGGCCTCCTGCAGGAGCAGCTTTATCCCCGAGATCAGCCACTTGCCTTTGAGCTTCACCAGGTCGTACACCACTTCGACCCGGGTGATGGTCGTACCCGAACCCGGCACTGTCTGCTCCTGCACCCAGGAACACCTCGCCGAGGCACGCGATTTGTCCCGGGACATGAAGTCCACCTTGCCCTGGAACTCCGACACCTTTGTCTCCACGGCCCTCACCGCCTCAAGCAGCGGCCGCGACGCGTCGAGCTCCACGAGCGCCTGGCCCGTCAGGTAGTGGCGGGCAGAGTCGTAGTCTTTGGCCGCGAAGAGCTGCGTGTACTTCTCGCAGAGCTGCACCAGCTCCCTCTCCAGGCTCGGGCTCTTGCCGCAACCCCCGGCCACGCACAACGCCAGCACCGCCGCCAGGATGATCCGGACAGCCTTCATCGATCGTTCCCCTCCCTCTTTCACGGTGTCTCGGTCACGCCACGCTTTCCAGGGGCTCCGGCCGGCCAAGGAGATATCCCTGGCCGAACCGGATGCCCAACCCGCGCACGAATTCCAGTTCCTCTTCTGTTTCGATGCCCTCGGCCACCACTTCCGCCCCCAGCGACGCCGCCATCTTCACCAGGTGTTCCAGCACGTGTTTCGCCCTTCTCCCGGCCAGCGCATTGGTAACGAGAGGCCGGTCCACCTTCACGAAGTCCCCGCCCACCTCCGCCAGTGCCAGCACCCGGGACTGGCCCGAGCCGACATCGTCCACCGCCACCCGGTAACCCAGTTCCCTCCACCGCCTGGCCGAAACCGCCATCTCACCCGGCGCAACG
>JBFMCJ010000149.1 GCA_040754675.1 Bacillota bacterium | reverse complement strand
AACGCGCTCCATCCCTACTCCCAAGGACTGCTCCGCTCGACCTTGGACGTCGGTGCCGAAGACGCCCGCCTCCAGCCCATCCCGGGGAATCCGCCCAACCTCCTCGCGCCTCCGCCGGGATGTCGCTTCCATCCCCACTGTACGTTGAGGCAGCCCATCTGCGAGCGAGAACAGCCCGCCCTCCGTCCGGTTGGTGGGGGACATGAGGTTGCGTGCCATTTAGTCCAAGGAGGGGCCCCACATGTCTGAGCTTCTGGTCGTGAAGGACCTGAAAAAGTCGTTCCCGCGGGGGGGCAAGGTCCTCAAGGCGGTGGACGGCGTCTCCTTTGCCATCCGCCCCGGGGAGACGCTGGGTCTGGTCGGCGAGAGCGGGTCGGGCAAATCCACGCTGGGTCGGGCCATCCTGCGGCTCATCGAGCCCGATGCCGGGCAGGTGATCTTCGACGGCGTCGACCTGCGCCAACTCGACAAGGAATCCCTCCGTGCGAAGCGCCGGGAGATGCAGATCATCTTCCAGGATCCGCTCGCCTCCTTGAACCCGCAGATGAGCGTGGGGCAAGCCATCGAAGACCCGCTCGTGATCCACCAGATCGGCACTCCGGCCGAACGCAAGGAGATCGTCGCCGATCTCCTGGACACCGTGGGCATCGGACGGGAATTCATCGGCTCCTTTCCCCACGAATTCTCCGGCGGCCAGCAGCAGAGAGTCGGCATCGCCAGGGCGTTGGCCTTGAAACCCAGGTTCATCGTCTGCGACGAGCCCGTCTCGGCGCTGGACGTCTCGATCCAGGCCCAGATCATCTCGCTCTTGATCGATCTGAAGGGGAAGTTCGGTCTCTCCTACCTGTTCATCGCCCACGATCTCGGGGTCATCAAGCGCGTCTCCGATCGCATCGCGGTGATGTACTTGGGCCGGATCGTCCAGATCTGCGATAAGGAAGAGCTCTTCCGCAACCCCCTGCATCCGTACACCAAGGCGCTGATCTCGGCCGTGCCGAGGATCCCACGGAATGGTAGGCCGGTCAGACGCTTCGAAACCCTCAAGGGAGAGATCCCCTCGCCCATCGATCTGCCAAAGGGCTGCCGGTTCCATCCACGCTGTCCCGTGGCCGAACCGGAGTGCCGCGCGGCCGAGCCGGAGCTCCAGGAGGTCGCCCCGGGCCAGTGGGTCGCCTGCCACCTGCATGCGCCGAGACGGTGACGGAGCTCAGGGTGTACGGGGACGCGCTGGCGGGGAATCTCATCCCCCACGCGGTGATGCGGGCGGAGGAGGAGGTCGGAGTGGTGTTGGGCTAATGGGGGTAGGAGGTCACGCATGCAGTATCGGAAGGGGGATGGAACGATGGAGCCCTCCCTGCGTTTCGGCACCAATGTGAGCCATTGGCTCTCCCAGTCCAATTTGGACCGGAACCATCTGGCCTCGTTCTTCACCGAGGAGGACGTGGCGCGGATCGCCTCGTGGGGCATGGATCACCTCCGCCTCCCGGTGGACTACGGCCTCTTCGAGCACGAGGGGGCGCCCTCGTGGTTCTCCGAGGAGGGGCTCTCCTGGGTCGATCGCGCGGTCGAGTGGACCCGGCGGGCCGGCCTCTGGATGGTCTTGGATCTCCACTGTCTGCCAGGGCACAGTTTCATGACCGAGGATCACAACCCCATCTGGGATGAGGGTTCGCCGTACCGACGGCGGGCGGTCGCGATCTGGGAGATGCTCGCCCGTCGCTACCGCGGCCAGGCTCACGTGGTCCTGGAGATCTTGAACGAGCCGGTGGCCAAGGACGACGAGGACTGGAACGAGCTGGCCGCCGAGTTGCACGCGGCCATCCGCCGTCACAACGAGGAGAGCTGGGTCATGGTCCCCTCGAACCGTTGGGATCATGCCAGTAGGTTCGCGACCCTCCGAGCGCTTGCCGACGCGCGGGTCATCTACACCTTTCATTTCTATGAGCCGATGCTCTTCACGCACCAGAACGCGCCGTGGGTACCGCCATTGACGTTGCTTTCAGGCAGGAAGGTCCCGTACCCGGGCCCTCTCCCCGAGGAGATCCTGGAGATCCACGAGGATTACCACCGGGCCTTCGGTTTCATGGCCCGGGCGCCTTACGGCCGCTCGTACCTGGAGGAGAACCTCCGTCCGGTTCTGGAGTTCCGTGCCAGGCACGGCGTACCGATCTATTGCGGGGAGTTCGGGGTGATCGAGGGTGCCCCGCAGGAGGATCGCCTGCGCTGGTACGCTGATGTGGCCGCGCTCAACCGAAGTCACGGGATCGGCATGGCCAACTGGGATTACAAGAGCGATAACTTCGGCCTGGTGGACAACGCGGGCCGCGTCAACGAGCGTCTCCTCGAGACGTTTCAACGGAACGCCCGTTGAGCCGCGGCCCGCCCGCGGCCCCGGTAGGAGGCCCGAAGGCCGTCATGGCGCTTCCGGCGGCGGCCAGGACGCCAGCCGCGCCGCCATCGCCCCCGGAGCTGCGCCTTCAAGGCTCCGCGGCGCAGCCGAAAGGGCTGCAGGCACACACATCGAAGTTTCGGTGGGGCGACCATCCGAGCCCCGGGGAGGGAGGCCCTTGCTGGATCCGCGACAGCACCCCGGCGCGCTTAGCCTGCGCCGGGCCCGCCCAGGCGAGGAGGATGCGGTGCTGATTCCGTGCACCCAGCCGCCGCCGGTGCCGCCCGGAGGCTGCCTCGAGCGCTGGCGGGAGGCGGTTGAGGCCCGGAGAGCGTGGCTCCGGGAGGGCCTGACCTCGGATGGGCTGCGGGTGATGGTGGCATGGGTGCCGGCCCCGCCGGACCCGTTCATCGACTACCCGGGCGTAGGGCCCGTCGCCACTCAAACGCTCGCCTCCGCCGGGCAGATCCCGGCCGGGCTCGTGGAGTATGCGCCCGTGACCTCTGCGGCGGAGCCCGTTCGGGGAGAAGGCGCCTGGGTCATCCACTGTGTCTGGGTCATTCCGCCTTACTCGAGGCGAGGGATTGGAGCCGAGCTCGTCACGGAGGTGCTGCGCGATCTCCGGCAGGATCCCGGTCGACGAGGGTGCACTGGAGTCGCCGTGGTGGCTTACGAAGGCGAGAGCTGGTGGGGCTTTTTTGACTGCATGCCGGCCGCTTTCTTTTCCCGGCTCGGCTTCGTGCCCGTGGATCGGGACGGCCGGCGGGTGCTCATGTATCGGGCGCTCGACCCGCAAACGCCTCCTCCCTATCTCATCCCGCCTCGCACCGAGATTGACACCCCGCAGGGGCCCGGCAGCCAGGAGGGTTCGGCCACGGCCGTCAGGCTGGTGTACCACAGCCGCTGCCCGGCTGCCGTTCTCGTCAAGGAAACCGTCGAGATTGAATTCGCCCACCGGCGCGACGTGCACTTTGACGCTCTGGACTCCCGGGATCGGAAGATCCTTCTCCGGTACGGTGTGGCCAACGGCCTCTATGTCAACGGCCGCCTCGCCATGCACAAGGTCCCCTCGGCGACCGAGGTCGTCAGCGCCGCCGGCAGGAAGACGTCCCCCCATGATCCCGGCCGCTAGGCCGGCACTTCGAGCACGACCTTGCCCCTGCCATGCCCCGTCTCCAGCCGTTCGTGGGCCTTTGCGACCTGATGGAGCGGCAGCACCTGGTCGACAACGGGCCGGACCTGTCCCCGTTCGATGAGGACCCGCAGCGCATCCAGTTTGTCCCTGCCCCGCAGCAGGAACAGGAAGTGCGTGGGGTTCCTGCCAGCCTGGTCATACTAAGCCTGGCACGACGGGAGGGAGACGGTCTTGCCCGATCGGGTGCTTGACCTTCGGCCACGCATCGATGAGGAGAAGCTGCGTCTCGTCGAAGACGAGCTGGATGGGCTCGGCCCCGAAGACACCCTCACGCTCGTGTTCGAGCGCGAGGACAGCCACGAGACCGAGCCCATCGTGAAGTTGCTCCACGAGCGAGGTCTCGGCTGGCAGCCCAAGGGCGGCCACCGGGACACGTATGCGATTCACGTCGGGCGGAAGTTCACGCTCCCTCGCGGGCCCGACGAAGACCGATGACCGCCGCCGGGCTCACCCGTCGACCGGGGGCGGAGGCACGGTCCACGTGGAGCCTGCGATCGGCACCAGGTCCACCGTGATGCTCGTCTCGCCGACTCCCGCCTGCCCAAACCGGTCGGTGACGCCTGCCGTCATGGTGAGCTGCGTCGCATCCTGAGGTACTGACCCACCCACGAACCAGACGAAAAGCGTCTGTGCAGTCCCGTCTGTGAGGCGCCCGGTTGAGCCTGCAAACTGAAAGAGGGCGGCCAGGTTGGTTCCGGACGGGAAGACGGTGCCCGACGGTGTGATGAACGGTAGGCTGAAGGTGAACGTGAACTTCGGGAAGTTCGGGTTCGGATCCGGCGGCGTCGCCGGCGTCGAAACCGGCCCCGGCGTCACCTGGAGGTTGCCGATCGGCGCCGTCACGCCGACGACGATGACCACCCCCTGCCCCTGAACGATGGGAGTCGGCTGCCCCGACGTGCCCAGGCCCGTTGCCACCCGGGCGTCGGGCTTGGGGCTCACGAACCGGATCAGCGGCGGCACGAAGGGGAAGATGCCCTCCACATGCACAGCGGTTCCCTCCCTGGCAGTGCCTCAGCGGTGGCCGGGTCTGGTCCAGCCTATGGCGAGCAGGTCCCTCGGTGTCATAGTCCCGGGGTCACGCGCATCGGCCTTCATCGTTCAAACCGTTTGAAGCATTCACACGGTCGGGGGGTCGCCCGCACGCGCACGCCCGCGGCGCCTACCGGCAGGGCGGCTGCACGTACGGCGAGCCAAGGCCATCATCGGAGGGCTCGCCCGAGTGGTAGGCCATCCCTTCACCGTCATACCGGTGGACATGTCCCGCTATGGCGCAGGCGGCTGCGTGGGCTGGGGTACGTTACGAGATCTGAGGTATCCTGCCGCCGTGCCGGCTGCTCAAGCCGGGCGGTGGCATGCCGGCGCAGCAGTGCTCGCCGCCACGGAAGGCAGGGTTCGGCGCATTCGCCGTACGTGACGGCCCATGTAGATCACGCCTGCCACGTTCATCGCAAGCCCGACCAGAGCCAGCGGCGTCTTGATGTCGTTGAGGAAGATGGCCGCCCCGGACAGCCCCACCACCGGCAGGACGTCGGCCAGATGGTGGGCGCAGCACGCGAGCATGGCGGTGCCGCTTACGCCAGTGCTGCCGGCAGTGACCGCCACGTGCCCTCGGGAGGCCCGGTGCAGCCGCCGCAGGTAGACGTACAGGGCAACCTGCGTGCCAAACCCCAGGGTGATGGGTGCGATGAACCAGAGGTCATCCCTGAACTGCTGGAAGGCGTGGGCCGGGTCCTGGGCCAGGGCCACGATAGCCAGGTAGAATGCAACGAGCCCGGCACTTGCCGCCATACCGCTCAGGACGACGCGCCTGCGCTGCCCGGGCTCCACCCCGAGGCTGAGACTCATGACGATACCCCCACATCCCAGCGGAAGACGCGCTCACCCACGCCCGCGACGTCACGCACCAGCAGCTCCAGGAACCGTGTGCCGCTGATGAACTTTACCGGTACGGCAAACGTCAGAACGCCCTTGCGGTGGTGGCCCCCACGTGGGGCCTCCCAAGACGCAGGATGGACGGTCTCGCCGCGGTCGTTGCGCAAGACGGCCAGCTTCGCGAGGTCGTAAGCGTCCAGGTTGATGGAGTGCGTATCCATGGCCACCTGAAAGGCGACCGTGAGCTGGTCGCCTTTACTTTGCGCCAGCCCGTCCCAGGAGACGGCCACGGTGACCCGCCCGCCTTCGGAGTACAAGGTTGCGCCTTCAGCCAGCCGATTGCCCGATGCAGCCTGGGCGCCCTGGGGCGGCGAGTTTTGCTGGCTGCCAGAGGCGACCAGTCCGCCCGCCAGCAGGACGGCTGCTGCGACGGTGACGAGGGTGCCTTTCACGAGACCTGCTTTCACAAGCGCCACGCCCCCTGCTCGGAGCCTGCGACTCCACTCAGTGAGCCTACCGCCTGCGCCTGAGGGGAGGCTGAAGGTTTCCTGAGAGTTTGCTTAGAAAACGTGGCGGGTTCTCAGGTTCTTCTCAGGAACTGGTCGTAAAATACGGCCGCCCGGTACGCTCGAAGCGGGGGCGGTGCAGCATGGGCCACAAGCATCACCAGGCGACTGCGCCGGGGATCGGGCGCGGGGTTCGGGTGACCCTCCTGATCGCACTGTCAGGAGCCATTCTGGGAACCGGCGTGTGGCTCTCGCTGCCCAGGGCACCGGCCCGCTCCGGCGACGCCGATTTCGAACTCGTTGTCACGATGGGCGGCTTCAGCCCCCGCCAGCTCAAGGCGCGGGCAGGCCGACCGGCCCGCCTTCGCCTGGTGAATCCTGACAGCCCCTATCACGCTGACGGCGGGGGCGTGCACGGGTTCACGGTGCCCGACCTGGGCATAGACGTTCAGGTGCCGCCCCACTCCACCATGGAGATCGACCTTCCGGCGGCGGCGCCCGGTGAGTACCCGTTCTATTGCGACACCTGCTGCGGCGGCAAAGAGAACCCCTTCATGCAGGGAGTCCTGAAGGTCGAGGCATGACCGGGGGAGACGTCCTTACCGTTGCAGCCGTTGCGGGAGCCGCGCTGCTGGACAGCCTCAACCCCTGTGCCTTCGCGCTCCTCCTGGTCTTTGTGGCGACCACCCTCTCCATGGCCTCTCGCGTGCCCGTTCGAGCCCGCCTCCTTGGGCTTGGGAGTGCGTATATCCTGGGCGTTTTCGTCACCTACCTGGGCCTGGGGCTCGGCCTGGGTTCGTTTCTGCGGATATCGCAGGCCTTGAGCGGCACCCACCTGGCCGCGAGGCTGGCTGCGTGGGTTGCTATAGGGCTTGGCGTTGTGGCCCTGCAGGAAGCACTCGCGCCCGAGTGGGGGACGCGCCTGGCCGCGCACGTCGACGCCGGACGCCTCAAGCGTCGCATCGGGCAGGCGGGCCCCGCCGTCTTGTTCAGTGCCGGCGCCCTGGTGGGGCTGTGTACGGTGCCGTGTTCGGGTTCTGTGTACCTTGCGGTGCTGGGTCTGCTGTCGGCACAGGAGAGCGCGGGGCGTGGCCTCGCCCTGCTCGTTTTCTACAACCTCGTCTTCGTCGCGCCGCTCTTTGCCATCCTGCTTGCCTGTGCCGCCCGCCCGGTCTGGCGCGCCCTGGCACGCTGGCAAGTGCACCACCGAGCGGGCCTCAAGCTGGGCGTCGGCATTGCGTCGGCGGCGGTGGGGCTCATCACGCTTGCCGTCGTTTGAGAGTCTCCGGCGATTGCTCTAAGCCGATTCTCAGCTTGCTCTCACCTCGGTTTAAGAAACGGAGGGTACCATGCAGCCGGAGCTGAGGAGATGAGTACATGAGCATGGAACAAGCCGTCAAGGTGTACTGTCCGGTTTGCGGGCAGGAGGTGGATCCGTCTACCGCCCCTTCCCTGACCTACCAGGGAAAGACCTACTACTTCAAGTGCCACCGCTGCATGCAGCGCTTCCTGCTGGCGCCCGAGCTGTTCGTGGGCGCCGAACGGGAACCCAAAGACGGCAACCTCCACGGGCGGGGCTGCTGCTAAACGGGTTTCCAGACGCCGAACGCTGCCCCCACGCGGGGGCTTACGAGTTCGCAAGCGAGGAGGATGCGTTGACGATGGGATGCTGCGGCGGGCATTTCGAAATGCACGACGACCGGGAGAAGCGCCGAACTCAACAGCGAGCCCATCAGCATCACGACGCCGAGCTCGCATCATCACCCGAGGTGGAACAACCCTCCATCAACCGGTGGATCGCGCCACTCCTGTTCGGAGTGGGTGCAGCGCTCCTCTACCTCATCCTTCGCTGACGCCAGGAAGCTCACGGGCGCCGCACGTACCCGAGGGGATTCACCAGCTTGCCGTTGATGCGAACGCGGAAGTCCAGGTGCGGCCCCGTGCTGCGCCCGCTCGATCGCGAAATGGCGATGGCCCGTAAAACATCTTGGCCGTTATCGCCCAGGCGCAGAATTCGGCCCCCACTGCTGGCTGCAGCTGGCGGCTGAGTCAGGCCCGGCCTGTCCGGGTCATCGTATTCCGGCTGAGAAAACCCTGAGGAATCCCTTAGAGTTTCCTGAGAGATCCAGGGAAAGGGCGGCCATGCTAACGGGTGCGGTCTCAAGAACAGCCAGGAATTGAAGCCAGGAGAGGGGGACAACGTGATGCCAGCACACCAGCAGGTCGCCCAGTGCGTCCAGCAGTGCGTTCAGGCGGCCAACCAGCTCCGGTCCGCGGTGAACCAAATACCCGATAACCGGGCACGGGAGATGGCCACGTCGGCCGCCGCGCACATCGAAATGTGCATCCACCACTGCGAGGATGCGATGCGCTACAGCCAGGCCACCGGCCGGTTCTAGAAAGGCCTGAACGTCGTGGAAAGGTGAGAGTGCATGCCCGCCCATCAAACCCTATCCGATTGTATCCAGATGTGCCAGCAGACGGCCCAACAACTGCGAAGCCTTGCTGGCCAGGCAACCGATCCTACTGTTCGAGACAAGCTGAACGAGGGAGCCCACCATCTGGACCTCTGCATCACCGAATGCAACTTCGCCATGCAGCGCGCCGGCGCCATGGCGGGGGCCATGCGGTAAGCACGGCAAAGACTGCA
>JBFMCJ010000148.1 GCA_040754675.1 Bacillota bacterium | reverse complement strand
GGCGGCCCGGGCCGGCGGCGCCAGCGACCTGTACATCATGTTGCGCCACATCCTGCCCCACGTCATCTCACCGGTGGTCGTGCGGGGGACGCTCGGTATGGGCTTCACCGTGCTCCAGGCGGCAGGCCTCTCGTTCATCGGGCTGGGTGCAGCACCTCCTGCCGCAGAGTGGGGAGCGATGATCAACGAGGGGCGCAACCTGCTGGTCAACGGCGTCTGGTGGGTCTCGACCTTCCCCGGCATCGCCATCATGCTGGCCGTGCTGGGCTGCAACCTTCTTGGGGACGGCGTGCGGGACGTCCTGGACCCCAGGGGCACCACCCGTGCGGAACTCTGACGCCGAGGCTCAAAAGAGCGCCGTCACGCGGCGCCAACGAAAAGAAAGGGGTGCGCTGTCGTGCGATTGCAGATCAGCCGAAACGAACTGATGCTCCGGCAGAGCCGCCTTGCCTCCGCGTTGCGGGACCATGGCTACGGGGGAATGTGCCTGTTTGGCCCGGCGCACATCTTTTACCTGACCGGCTTTGCCTTCATTCCCACCGAGCGCCCCATCGGGCTCATCCTGGCGCCGCCGGGGAGCGGGGGCGCCAGCTCGCAGGGCGGCCCGGCCACCCTGCTGCTGGTGCCCCGGCTCGAGCAGGAGCACGCGGCCATGATGGCCGCGGCCGGCCGCGTCGAGTCGTACCCGGAGTACCCCGGCCAGCGCCATCCAATGGAGCATTTCGCCGATCGGGTCCGGGAGATGGGGCTGGGTTCGGCGCGCCTCGCCGTCGACTCCGACGGCTTCGGCGGCGGGTACGGCTACGCCGGCCCGAAGCTGAGCGAACTCTTGCCCGAGGCGCAAGTCACGGCCGCCCGCGAGCTCGTCGAACGCCCGATGCGGGTCAAGTCCGGCGAAGAAGTCGAACTGATCCGGGAAAGCGCCCGGTGGGCGAACCTCGCCCACTCGTTGCTGCAGGAGTACACTCGCCCGGGCCTGACGGAGACGGAGGTCAGCCTCCGGGCGTCCGCCGAGGCGACGGCGGCCATGATCCGGGCGCTGGGGCCCTCCTACCGGTCGCTGTCCGCGTGGTTCACCGGGGCGCACGCCGGTTACAGAGGGCAGGTGGGCCCCCACTCCGCCATCCCGCACGCCGTCACCACTAACGCCCGGTTCAGGCCGGGGGACGTGCTGGTCAGCGGCGCGTCGGCGGCCGTCGGCGGGTATATCAGCGAACTCGAGCGCACGATGGTGATCGCCCCCGTATCCGAGGAGGCGCGGCGTTTCTTCCAGCACATGCTGGCTCTTCAGGAGACGGCCTTTGAGGCGATCCGGCCCGGCAGGCGGTGTTCGGACGTCGACGCGGCCGTGCGGGCGTACTTTGAAAAGCATGACCTGATGCGGTACTGGCGCCACCACACCGGGCACGGCCTGGGAATCGGCATCCACGAGGCGCCCTTCTTCGATGTCGGCGATCAGGCGGTCATCGAGCCCGGGATGGTGTTCAGCGTGGAACCCGGCATCTATGTGCCGGGCCTCGGCGGCTTCCGCCATTCGGACACGATCCTGGTGACCGGGGACGGCATCGAAATCCTGACGTACTACCCAAGGGATCTGGCAAGCCTGACCATCGGGTGAGAGCCGGCCATCCCGGGTCGGCCAGACCTCGCCGGGCAAGCAGGAAGCGCCCCGGCCCCGCGAAGGCGTTGACTGCAGATGGCGCCCGGGCCAATGCACCCGGGCCGCCTTGCACAGACCCCCTCGCCCCCGCTGGTAGAGGGCGCGGTGCTGCGGCTCCTGGGCCCGGCACCCGTTGAGGTGGACGGGCGCAACCTGGCCGACGTGCTCGGTGAGCTCTATCCGCTCATAACCCGCTTCGCCGTGGAAGAGGCCATGCGGGAGGCTCTTGAACGGCGGCTTCGCCGCTATGTACCGCTGCGGGAGGCGAGCCACGGGGCGATCTGCTCGAGGGGTAGTTGCCGTTGGGCGACCAGGAGCATGAAGGGGACCGCGTCCTCAGGAGTAGCCCGTAAGGTATAGCCATTTCGAGCCAGGAAGCGCACGGTCACAAGCCAGGCCGTGCGTTTGTTACCGTCGACGAAGGCATGGTCTTGAGCCAGGGACTCGATCAGCGCGGCTGCCCGCAGCCATACCGTAGGATAAGCTTCACAGCCACCGTAGGACGCCCGGGGGCGACCCGCCGCGGACTCAACCAGGGCCCGCGACAGCACCCCGGAGAGCCCACCGGTACGGGCAATGATACGGTCATGGATCCGGATGATTTCGTCCGCCGTGAGGTACCTCAAAGCTTCGCCAGTTCGTCCAGGATGGCCCGGTGTTCCTCGATGGCCTGGTCGATCTCGTTATCAGTGATCTCCCCCAGCCACTGAACCGGCCGGGCATCAGGGGGAAGCTCATCCCCGGAGGAGGGGGGGAGGATACGGAGGTCCATGGGGTAGCCGTTGGGCTTTAGCTGCTCGATCAGTTCGTGGGCGGCGCGCCTTGCCTCGGGGTGACCGCACTCCGGGGTGAGCCACCAGAGCGACAAGATCCCGCCGCCCTCCCGGGCATAAACCTGGCCGGAAACGAACACCGACTGGCCTTTGACTACCAATTCATGGAGGATATGGGTAGCAATGGCCGTCACGCTGCTTCACCGCTGCCTATCCTATCATGACTGCCCAGGTACTACGAGTGGGCTGGCCCGGACGCTCGCTGGCTTCGGCGCAGCCTCAGGCGGGTACGTATCGGGTGTTACGACCCCGCCCTTCCACGCGCAGTATCCCGCGTCTGACCATCTCTTGGAGTTGCTTGTGAATCGCAAAGGCAGTCAGTTTATGATTTCCTCTTCCGTACCTTGCCGGATCACCGCCCTACCACCCCGTCGTATCAGGGGCGCTCTCGAGTCGTATCAGGGGCGCTCTCGATGGGTCTCCCGGAGAACTCGGGAAAAGGCACGTCGAGGCGCTCCCCCACGTCGTAAAGCGCGGCCGCCACGTCAGAAGACAGGGGAATCCCCGTCCGGCGGCGTTCCGCCTCGCACCGGGCTTCGGGCTCACCCGGCAGGAGGACCTCGGTATGCCCGCTAGCCGGGGCGCACCGCTTCAGGTCCGCAATCATCTCGTCCATGCGCCGCAAAAACTCCGCCACAGGCATGAACGTCGCGATGTTCAGCGCCAGGAAGAAGTGCCCCACGTCCTGCGCTTGCTCGAAGTTGCGGTACAGATCGCCGATCCTGCGGCCGAACGCCGCGCCGGTCAGCACGCCCGCGAGGATGTCCACCAGGATGGCAAGCCCCGAACCCTTCGGCCCGCCGAAGGGCAGCACAACCCCGGCCAGGGCTCGCCGGGCATCCGTGGTGGGTGCCCCGTCCGGGTCAAGGGCCCAGCCCTCCGGGATGGGCTCGCCCCGCTGTGCGGCGAGGATGATCTTTCCCCTGGCCACGACGCTGGTGGCCATGTCGAGCACGATGGGTGGGTGCTGTCCTGCCGGGACGGCCACCGCCAGCGGGTTGGTTCCCAGAAGCGCTTGCCGGCCACCCCACGGCGCCAGGGTGGGCGGGGCATTGGTCATCGTCATGCCGATGCAGCCTCTGTCGAGGGCCTGCAGCGCGTAGAACGCAGCCATCCCGTAGTGGTTGCTGCGGCGTACGGCCGCAACCCCCACCCCCGCCTCGCCCGCCATGGAAAGCGCCTGCTCCATGGCCCTGGTTCCCACCAGGGCGCCCATCCCGTTGTCGCCGTCCACGAGACAGACGGACGCGCTCACGCGCTCGGCTCGCACCTGCGGGTGGGGGTTGACCAGGCCCTTCTCCAGCCGTTTCACGTAAATCGGGATCCGGGTCACGCCATGGGAATCCACGCCCCTCAGGTCGGCCATGACGAGGCAGCGGCTCACCAGGGAGGCGCCTTCCGGCGCCAGGCCGGACCTGACGAAAAGCGCCGTTGCAAACCGTTCGAGCTGGGCGTATTCGACGTAGATGGGCTGATTGAATCGCACTGCGGCTCCTCTTTCCTTTCTTCCTCCACCGCTGGTCGTCTGTGCGCTTGCTCCATCGCCCTTCGCCTAAACTACCGGGTGCCGTGGCTCCCGGCCCTCGAGCACCGCCAGCACTTCCTCCACCACGGCCATCCCCATTCGCAGCATGGACTCCGCCGTTGCCGCCCCCACGTGGGGTGTGGCGACGAACTGGGGAAGCGTCAACAGCGGGTGATCCGCGGGGGGCGGCTCCTGCTCGAACACGTCGCTCGCTGCACCAGCCAGGCGGCCCGACCTCAGGGCTTCGTACAGGGCCTGCTCGTCGACGATCCCGCCCCGTGCGAGGTTGAGCACGAACGCCGAGGGACGCATCAGGGCAAGCTCCCGCCGCCCGATGAGCCCCCTTGTTCTCGGCGTCAGGGGGAGGTGCAGCGTGAGCACGTCCACAACAGGCAGCAACTCATCCAGGAACGAGACCCGCCGCACTCCGATCCTCTCCCACTCCGGGGCGGCCAGGTACGGGTCGTAGCCCCACACTTCCATGGAGAAAGCGGCGCGGAACAGTTCCGCCACCCGGCGGCCGATCTGCCCCAGCCCCACGACACCCAGCCGCTTTCCGTACAGTTCGGTTCCCCACAGCCCATCGCGGTCGAGCTTCCCGCCTGCCCGGAGGGTTCGGTCGGCCAGCGCGATGCGCCGGGCCAGGGCCAGCGCCAGGCCGGCCGTTAATTCCGCCACCCCCTGTGCATTGGCCCCAGGCGTGTGCACGACCCGAACGCCGAGCCGTCGAGCTGCCCCCAGGTCGATGTTGTCCACCCCGACCCCGTGCTTCCCCACGACCTTGAGCTGCCGGGCCGCCTGCAACTCCGCCTCGCTCACGCAGCGGATGCGGACAATCACCCCGTGCGCCATCTCGGCCCATGCGCCCGCCCTCGGATCATCCCACCCGATGACGTCGCAGCGCTGGGCAAGGCGGGACATGGCCTCGGGGTGGATCGGGTCGAGGACCGCCACGATCACAGCGGGGCCGGCTCCTTCAGCATGCCGGTGGCACGCAGCACCTCTTCGAGCCCCAGCAGTTCGACGGTGGTCTTACCCGCCCGAAGTTCGGCGCGCATCCGCTCCTCCTTGGCCTCCCGCTGCCGCGCGGCCTCGAGCACCGAGACCAGTTGCGCCTTCGGCACCACCACCACGCCGTCGTCGTCTCCCAGCACGAGGTCGCCCGGCGAGACCAGCACGCCGCCGCAGAGGATCGGCACGTTGATGTCGCCGGGGAGCTGCTTCGTGGTGCCCTTCATGCACGTTCCCCTGGCGAACACCGGGAAGCCCATGCTCCGGATCGACTCCGCGTCCCGCACGGATCCGTCGATGACGAGCCCCGCGATGCACCGGGCCATGGCCGCGGTCGTGAGGACGTCGCCCCAGGGCCCGGCATCCGCGTGGTTGCCCGTATCGACCACCAGCACGTCACCGGGCCGGGCAAACGTCACGGCGTAGTGGATGGGCAGGTTGTCTCCCGGATGGCAGCTCACGGTCAGCGCCGGGCCGCACACCTTCATTCCGGAATACAGGGGCTTGATGGCCGGGGACATTGCCCCACCCTTTCCCATTGCCTCGTGCACCGTGGGTGTCGACAGCCCTTTGAAAGCCTCTATGACGGCCGGATCCGGCCTTTCGAAGGTGGGCCAAACAGCCATGGCTGCAAGGACCTCCATCAATTCGATTGCTGCGATGTCACTGGCTTTAGTGCTGCCGCGCATCCGAGCGGTGCCGGACTACCCTTGCCGCACCGGCGCCGCCCGGGTCACGGGCAGGAGCCGGCCCAGGGCCTCATCCAGGTCCGGGCCTTGAGGGTCGGACCACAGCGGCCCCGACCGGACGGTGCGATCGAAAAAGCGCCGCGTGGCTTCGGTCAGAATGGGCTCAAAGCCGTCCTGCCGAAGCATCCGTTCGACGATCTCCACCTCCTCCAGGCGCCTGGGAGCATGCCGCAGGTGGCTTGTGACAAGCGTCGCAATGGTGGCGCCGATCGGCCGGCTGTCCAGGTCGCCGAGCGCCTCCAGCACCTGGGTGCGCAGGCCGGCCCGCTCCGCTGCGGTCAAACACTCGATGCACAGCGCCTCGAGCCCCTTCATGAAGACGCTGCGCAGCAGCTTGATGGCCGAAGCGTCGCCGGGCCGCCCGCCGGGCATCACCCGTACCCTGAAGCCGTACGCAAGCAGCCACCTGGACACCCGCTCGGCATCATGCCCGGCGAGCAGGATCGGCACCCGGAAGCTGTCCGCCTGAAACGACCCGAGCACCGCGCCATCCACAAAAGCCCCGCCGGCCGCCTCGACCAGCGCGGCGGCTTCGCGCTTGGCGCCGGGTGGAGCGGTGTTGAGGTCAACGTAAACCGTTCCGGGTCGGATGAACGGTTTCGCTGCCTGCGCTACCGCCAGGGCCTGGGTGCCCGGCACGGCGGAGAAGACCAGGCCCGCCTCACCGAGCCAGGGCCCCGGGCTGTCATGGAGTCCAACGGCGAGTTCCTGCGCTCTGGCGCGCAGGAACCGGGCCCTGGCGCCGTCCCGCACGGCCGGATCGAAGGCCACGATCCGGGGCGCTGGTTGCGCTGGCGCCAGGCGCAGGCCGGCTGCCACCGACGACCCTGCCTCGCCAAATCCCAGGAGCGCGACGGCCTCGGGTACTCTCTCCTCGCCTTCGTTGCCCACCTTCTGCCACCACTCCCCTGCTGCCCGTCCCTCACGCAAGCGGCCCAAAGCTTGCCACGCTTGAGGCCCCCTCCTCAGGAGGGGGGCTTTCGCGCTCAAAATCCGCTGGCCACCGTCTCCTGCCCCCGGGCGCTGCCGCTGGCACGCGGCCGGCGGATCACGGGAATCACCAGGCTGAGCACCGTCAGCACCGCGAGGACGGCCGAGATGGGCCGCGTGAAGATCTCGAGAGGCGATGCGGCGATGAGCAGCGCCCGGCGCAGTTCGTACTCGGCCATCGGGCCCAGGATCACGGCCAGCACAGCCGGCGCAACCGGAATGCGCAGCTTCTGCATGACGTACCCGAGCAGGCCAAAGGCGAGCATGGCGTAGACGTCCCACATGGAGTTGTTGAGGCTGTACGTGCCGATGGCGCTGAGCGCCACGATGAGCGGCGCGATGAGCGTCGAGGGCACCCGCAGCAGCTGAGCGAAGAACCGGGCGCCGTAGAAGCCCATGAGCATGAAGAGGACGTTGGTCAAAAGCATCCCGATCATGAGGCCGTACACCGAAATGACGTCCTTTTGAAACAGGCTCGGCCCCGGGTGCAGGCCGTGAACCAGCAGGCCCCCTATCATGACGGCCGTCACCGCATTGCCCGGAACTCCCAGCGTCAACATCGGGATCATCGCGCTGGCCGTCTCCGCGTTGTTGGCGGTCTCCGACGCCGCCACACCTTCCGGAATGCCGGTGCCGAAGCGTTCAGGGTGCCGTGAAGAGCGCTTGGCCTCGTTGTAGCCGAGGAACGACGCGACGTTCCCGCCTGCCCCGGGGACGATGCCGATCCAGATGCCGATCAGCGACGAACGCAGCCACACGGGCCACAGGTTCCGCCAGTTGTAAAACAGGGGCCTCCCCTTCCCGGTCACGGGGCTGAGCTGGTAGGCAAGCCCCCGGGCCCACTCTTCGAGAATCGTGAGCACCTGAGGAATGGAGTAAAGCCCGATGAGGATCACGATCTCCGGGAAGCCGTCCATCAAGTTGACGTTGCCGAACGAAAAGCGAACGGCCCCGCTGATCTTGTCCGTGCCCACGGTGGCGACAAGCAGCCCGATCCCGGCGCTGATGAGGCCCTTGATGGTCGACGACTCGAGGAAGCTGGCCACGCTGCTCAACCCGAACACGGCCACCCAGAAGTACTCCGCGGGCCCGAACTGCAGCGCAAAGCGAGCCAGCGCAGGGGCCACCACGATCAGCGCGACAGCGCTCACAATCCCACCCATCGCCGAAGAGACCGCGGCCACCTGCAGCGCGTACGTGCCCTCCCCTTTGCGGGCCATCACGTGGCCGTCAAACACCGTGGCCACTGAGGCGGGCGTCCCCGGCACCCCGACCAGCACGGCCGCAACGGAGCCCCCGTAGATCGCCCCGTTGTACATGCCCGCCATAGCGAGAAGCCCGGTCAGCGGGTCAAGGGTAAAGGTGAACGGAATCAAAAGCCCCACGCCCATGGTGGCCGTCAGCCCCGGCAGGGCGCCGAATACGATCCCCGCCAGGGTACCGAGGATCATGGCGGCCACGTTTTGCCACTCAAAGACGTGGGGGATGGCCGTCACGAGCCCGTCCCACACAGAGAGGCATCCCCTTCCCCGCTGTAGTCGCTCAGAACCCTGCGATCCCGGGCGGAGCCGGGACCCGGAACAGCCCGACGAATATCACGTAAAGCGCCGCGGTAAACCCCGCTGCGGCAACCAGCAGCTGAAGCGGCTTCGACCGGGCGAACGCGTAGCTGAAGCCAAGCACGAACAAAAACGTCGTCGCGAAAAACCCCACGCGGTCGAGGAGCGCGGCGTACGCGACGATGGCCGCGGCAGTGGGCAGGACGACCTTCCATGCGACGGGCAGGGCCTGTTCGGCACCAGCGCCGCCGGAGCCGCCCTCCTTGCGCCTCCCGGGCGTCCCGGCGCGCTCCCCGAGCCTTCGGGCCGGCACCATTCGGGCCAGACTGCTCGCGAGCAGCACGACGGACAGCGCTGCGATGAAGAAGGCCACAAG
>JBFMCJ010000147.1 GCA_040754675.1 Bacillota bacterium | reverse complement strand
ACGACTTGCCGGTTCCAGACGGGCCGAGGCTGGCCGGGCGAGCGGCGCACCGCCGGCGCAACGCTCACGTCGAGGCGCGCATCATGGGTCAACCCGATGGCGGCGCGAACCGCCCCGCTGACCGTTCGCTATTCAGCCGCTTCGACCACTGGCTTGCCGTTACGCGCCACGACCCGGCGGCGAAACCCCCCGGCTCTCTCAACGGTGGCGTAGTCATGACCTGAGTGGGCAGGCCAGACAGAAAAGAAGATCAGCGGGCCGTCGCCAGTGTTCACCGTCCGATGCGCCCACAGCGGCGGTACGTAGGTCAGCTGTCCGGCGCGCAACGGTACGGTTTGCGCGGCTCCATCCTCCCGCTGCAACACCAGTATCCCCTCGCCGGATAGGGTCAAGTAGGTTTCCGCCGTTTCCCTGACCACATGATAGTGGCCTTTGGTCATGTAGTACTCGCCGCCGATCTGGCCCGAGTACAGTACGGTTGTACAAGCGAGAAGGTGGCCCGGTACCTCCGGCACCAGAGCTTCGAACACCTCATAGACGATGGGATCTCCCCGCTCCAGCTCCCGCCGGACCGCCTCCTTGTCCCGAAAAGCCCATGCCATGTCAGACAGGCGGCGCACGGTTCTTCGATCAGGGTTCGACATGACGCCTGTGACAAAATCGACGCGGCGTGCCCAAGGTTCCGTGAATGACGTCATCGCTAAGACGGCAACCCCCTCGTAGGTCAGGACCCTATGACCGGCCCCCTGGTCAAAGGGCGGTGGCAAAGCCGCTCGCCCCTTCGGAACAGTCAACGTTGCCAAGCCAGGGCTGCGGCACCGACCGCTGAAGCCATCTCGCCCAGCTTGGAGACGACAACTGCTGTTCGCGCTAGGAGCGGCTTGCGAGCATGGCGCTGCATGGCGGCTTCCACCAAAGGCATGAGCACGGCATGCTGGTTCATCATGACCCCGCCACCCAGCACGACCATCTCAGGGGCCAAGATGTTGATGAAGTTAGCGACGCCGATGCCCAGGAACGCGGCAGCCTCCTCTATGACCTGCCTGGCCTCGGGCTCACCAGCGGCGGAGAGCGAGAAGATGTCAGATACGGAGGCGGTCTGGCCGCTGACTTCCCGATACCGGCGCGCAATTGCTGACCCGGAAGCCATCGCTTCGAGGCATCCCCGGCTTCCGCACCCGCACTCGGGCCCGTCGGGAACCAGCACCATATGCCCGCCTTCACCGGCCCCCCCGGTTCCGTGGTAGAGTCTTCCGTCCAGCACCAGTCCGGTACCAATGCCCGTTCCCACCGCGATGAATACGAAGTGCCGGGCCCCCCGAGCTGCGCCAAGCCAGCTCTCGCCCAGCGCTGCAAGGTTCACGTCATTGTCGATGAGTATGGGCACTTTCCCCATGTCGCCGCCGAACAGCTTATCTGCACTCAGCCCTTCGAGCACTCGAAGGTTTGGCGAAGAAAGGATCTGGCCAGTAGAAGGATCGACGATGGCCGGTGCCCCGAGGCCGATGCCGGCTAGTTCAGCCGGAGAAATCACCAAGCTGGCGACCAGAGAAGTCAAGCGCTCGCCTACATGGTCCCGCGCCGAGCCGAAGTCCGAGTTCACCCGAACCTGACGAACGATATCACCCTGTCTTGTCACGACCACGGCCAGCGTTTTCGTAGCGCCGACATCGATACCTGCAGCTAAGGAAGGGGCGCGGTCGTGCTCCATCATGCGGCCATGGCCTCCTTCAGGGCCTCGACCGCAGCCCGGAACCCCCGGGGATGGCTGTATAGACCCGAGGAACCGAGCACCAGAAGGTTAGCACCTGCTGTAACCACGGAGGCCACCGTCTTTACGTTGACCTGCCCGTCGACCTCGATTCGCAGCCCGGGCCGGCTCAGGTCTGCGAGACGACGCAGCTCCCGGAGCTTCTGCGGAGTGGTGGGAACGAAACGCTGCCCAGCGAAGCCCGGTTCGACCGACATCAGACAGACTCCGTCCAGAAGGTTCAGGCAGTACTCCAGCGCATTCAGGGGCGTGGCCGGGTTCATAGCGACGAATACCTCCGGATATAACTCGCGGGCGTGCTCGACGAGCCGGATCGGCGTCCGAGTCGCCTCTACATGAAAGATTATACGCCGAACACCCATGTCGGCGAAGCTGCGTAAACCCAGCTCCGGGTTTTCCACCATCAGATGCACCTCTGCAGGAAGAGGGCTGAATCGCAGCACCTCTCGAACAAGGTCGACCCCGAGGCCATAGTTTGGTACGAATCGCCCATCCATGACGTCGAGGTGAAGGTACTCGATGCCTGCCTCCTTCAGGGCCTGGACCTCTTCATCGAGCCGGCGGAAGCTGGAGCACATGAGCGACGCCGAGAATTCGACGCGAGTTGGAGACAGGCTCACTTCTTCATACCCCTGCCCGACATGTATTGGTTCAGTAACACAGCGGCGATGATCACTACTCCGGTAACAACCTGTTGATAGTACGTCTGAATGTTGAGCAGGTTGAGCGCATTCGTGATGACACCCATGATCAGCGCGCCCATCACGGTCCCGAACACGGTCCCAACCCCGCCAAAGAAGCTCGTGCCCCCGATCACCGTGGCCGCTATGGCCTGGAGCTCAAACCCCATGCCGGCTAGCGGCTCTGCCGCGTACAGGCGGGCAGTCAGGATCACTCCCGTACAGCCAGCAAGCAAACCTGCGAGACTGTAAACCAGTATGAGATGCCGCTGCACGTTGACGCCTGAGAGCCAGGCTGCCGTGGTGTTTCCGCCAATCGCGTAGACGTTGCGTCCAAAGCGGGTCCGTGTCAGAACGACGTGGAACACCAGCGCAACGGCGAGTGAAACGATGACCGGCACCGGTACGGGGCCCAGGTAGCCTGCGATGTACTTCCCGAACTCCGGCGGCAACCCGAAGATGGGTCGCCCATCCGAGATGATGAGCGCGATGCCACGGTAAACGGACATACCGCCGAGGGTGACGATAAAGGGCGGAAGGTTGGTACGCGCGACCAGCAGCCCGTTGAGTAGACCCATGGCCAGGCCGGGTAGGAGCCCTCCCAGCACGATAGCCGCCGCCATGTTGACGCCGCCGACCAGCATCACCGCGGTGAGAAGCCCTGTAACGGCAACCACCGACCCCACAGACAGGTCTATCCCTGCCGTCAAGATCGCGAGCAACTGGCCCACCGCGATAACGATGGTGATCGACGACTGAAGCAGTATCTGGACCAGGTTGGAGGGGGCAAAGAAATACTCAGGCACCATACTCCCCACTAGGCCCATCAGAAGAGCGAGAATCATCAAGGTGCCGTAGCGCTCCCATGTGACCTGCACCCTGGCCCCCCGGCTCGTGCTGGGGCGCTGCCCCCTAGTCGCCACGAGTCCCCCTTGCATTACCTACCCCTCCTGATCCCTGCGTCTCCCTGTCACACAGGCGTAAACCAGTTCCTCCTCCGAGGCCTGTCCAGGGAACTCCCCCGTGATACGGCCCTCGTAAACGACCAGAATGCGATCACAGACCGACAGGAGCTCCGGCATCTCGGAAGAGATAAGCAATATGGCCCGGCCCTGGCCAGCCAGGTCCATGATGATGCGGTGGATTTCGGCCTTGGCACCTATGTCGACACCGCGAGTGGGCTCGTCGAATATGAGAACCTTTGTGTTCAGGAAGAGCCACTTCCCGATCACTACCTTCTGTTGGTTTCCACCACTCAGGCGGTCCACCCGCTCTTGAACTGAACCGGACTTGATCGCGAGGTGCGCCGCCGTCGACTCAGCCAGCCGCCGTTCAGCCGACCTCAGGGTGAAGCCGGTTCGAGACACCAAGCCCGCCCCCAGCTGGAGCGCCGGGAGCGTCAGATTCTGTGATACAGAAAACTGGAGCACCAACCCCTGTTCCCTTCGGCTCTCCGGTATGAGCCCGATGCCACAACGCAGCGCATCGAGCGGGCTATGAATGGAAACAGGTACTCCGTCTATGAATACCTGGCCTCTCCTCGGGCCCAGGTCGCCCACGATAGCTCGGGCGATCTCCGTGCGCCCGGCCCCCACGATGCCGGCCATCCCAACGATCTCGCCTGCATGGACGGAAAAGGAGACATCGCACACACCCGGGGCGGTGAGGTTTTCAACTCGAAGCACCTCAGAGCCCCGCCGACCCTGCCGGACCTGGCGTGTCCGGACAATCTTACGCCCTACCATCATCTGCACGAGTTCGTCTTCGTCCACATCCTTGACATCCCGGGTTCCCACGACGGTGCCATCCTTCAGCACCGTTACTCGATCCCCGATGGTTTTCACCTCGCGGAGCCTGTGTGAAATATAGATGATTGAAACGCTTTCTCGCTTTAGCCGGGCGATCACCTCGAAAAGCTCCCCAGCCTCCCTGTCGGTGAGAGCGGAGGTCGGTTCGTCCATCACCACGATTCTGGCGCCGAGGCTGAGCGCCTTGACGATCTCGACCATCTGCTGCATTGCAAGGCCCAGCTTGTGAACCGGCGTGTGAGGGTCGACGTCGAGGCGAAACCGGCGGAGTTCCTGCTCCGTCCGCCGGTAAAGAGTGGAATAGTCGACCCAGGAAAAGCCGGCAGCACGACGCGTGGGTAGCCGCCCCAAAAAGACGTTTTCTGCCACGCTCAGGGTCGGTACCAGGCTCAATTCCTGGTGGATGATGCCGATGCCCAACTCCCTGGCCCGTGCCGGGGTCAACGCTGTATAAGTCTTGCCATGGACGGTAAGGACCCCGGACGTCGGGGCTACCACGCCGCCGAGGATCTTGATCAAGGTGGACTTACCCGCCCCGTTTTCGCCCAAGAGCACGTGGACCTCACCCGCTCGTAGCTCGAAGCTGACGTGGTCCAGCGCTCGGACTCCGGAGAAGTCCTTCACTATATCTTGCATTCGAACCACAGGCTGTCCTGCCGTGCCTGGATCACCAGCCGGGGCGTGGAGGACAGCCCTGTCCGCGGTGGGGCCGTTTACGGAGTACCCAGTGTTGAACATGCGGGAGGTTCAGCTCCAGGGAGGCGAGGAGGGCGCAATAGGCCCCCCTCGCCCAGGATACGACTAGCGCGTGATAAGCTTCGACGGCACTTCCGCTTGCTGCGGGATGCTCAAAGCTTGCACGAGAAGTCTGAGACTCTCGGCACCGATTCCCGCCGGGTCCTGTGCGATAGTAGCCGCAAGGCGACCCTCTTTGACGGCCTGCACAGCCTCCGGAATCCCGTCGGTGCCGACCACGATCACCTGGTTCTGCTTTCCGGCGTTGATCACGGCTTGAACCGCGCCGAGGGCCATGGTATCGTTCGCACAATAAATGGCCCGGAGGCGCGGAAAGCGCTGGAGGAGGTTGGTGGCCACGTTGAGGGCCTGCATACGATCCCAGTTCGCCGGCTGGCTCGCAACCAGCTTTAGCCGAGGGTTGCGCTCCACAACGGACCTGAATCCGTCTCTGCGATCGTTACCAGACTTGTTGCCAGCCGCCCCCTCGATAATGGCTACCTCGCCGCCCTGGGGGCCAAGGGACTTGACCACGAACTCGCCTGCCTGCTCGCCCACCTTGAAGTTGTTCGTGGTAACGAACGAGTAGACGAACCCGCCTTGCTTCCTGAGCTCTTCCTTGTCAATGGCCTCGTCGATGTTTACCACCGGGATCCCCATTGCGGTCGCCTTGGCCACACCCGGAATCAGGTTCACCGGGCTGATGGGTGCCACACCGAGGCCGTCGTATCCCTTTTGGAGCATGGTCTCCAGCAGTTCCGCCTGGGCCCGGAGGTCGCCCTCGGTCGGAACAGCGTAGATGTCGACCTGAATGCCGAGCTTGGCTGCCTCCTGCTCGATCCCTTCCTTCATGCTAACCCAGAATGGATTGGCAAGGGTCTTCAACAGGATGCCAATCCGCAGCGGGCGTTGCGCCGCGGCGACAGGCGCAGACACTACAGACCCGAGCAGCATTACGATGACCAATGCGCCCACGATCCGTGACAGGCCTCTCATCCCCGGTTCCCTCCTGTTCCGTCTTCTGGTTGATCCTTCGGCTGTGCAACGGTAGAAGCGGTCTAAGCCCCGGCAATCACCCCCCTCGCCGGCGCTGCCCCGCTTAGTGCGGCCCGCAGCTCTGCCTGACTACGAGGCGAGGCCGAAGTACGGTACGCCTCTCGAGCGCCGGCTCCCCCTCTATTTCGCGGATGAGATACTCCGCCCCCAGCCGACCCATCTCGTATTTGGGCTGGTCAACCGTGGTCAGGGCCGGCCGAACCAGGGCGGACAGCGTGATGTTGTCAAAACCCACGACCGCGCAGTCGGCCGGGACGCCGATCTGGCGTTCGGACAGGGCCTGGAGGGCACCCACTGCAAGCAGGTCGTTTGCCGCGAAGATGGCGTCGAAACGCATCCCCGAATCGAGCCAGGCAAGCACGGCTTCTCTCCCCGCATCGATCGAGACCACGGTCTCAGCGTTAGGGGCGGCGGTGAGGTCGCGCCCTGCCTCCTGACTTGCCTTGACGAAACCTTCATATCGATCGAAGTTGGTGCGGTGGCGCCGCGGTCCCGTCAGAACGGCGATGCGCCTGCGGCCCTCCGCCAAGAGGTGTGCCGTAGCTTCGCAGGCGCCAGCCAGGTTGTCGACCAGTATGGCGTGGGCCTGTGGCAGGTTTATCTCCCGGTCGATCACCACAACCGGCATCTCATACATGTTGCGTCCCAACCCGTCAAGCTGAAAGCCACCACCGTAAAGAATCCCGTCCACGTCCTTGTCAACCAGTGCTTCGAGAAGCTGGCGCTCCTTCTCCGGATTCTCTGCGGTGTTAACCAAGAACACGGTGTAACCCCGGGTAGCTGCAGCCTCCTCGGCACCCCGGATCACCTCGGCGAAGAAGGGGTGTGCAATGTCGGGAATTACGAGCCCAAGTGTGCGAGAGTGGCGCGTACGCATCGTGCGTGCCGTCTGGCTGGGCCGGTACATGAGCTTACGTACTGCCAACTCGATGCGCCTCCGGGCTTCCTCGGAAACATGAGGTGACCCGTTGAGGTAACGGGAGACGGTAGAAACCGATACCTCAGCCAGCCTTGCTACGTCGTGGATCGTGGTCCGAAGCGGTCTGGAGCCGTTAGATCTCAACGACGTCTCCCACCCGACACGCCATCTCCTGGCGGGCTTTGGTATCGATACCACAATAGCCCACCTCCCGCGCCCCGTCAAGGGGGTACCGGCAGTCAGTCAGACTGATCACCAATGCCGGCGCTCCCCCGCTGCTGGGGAGCAACCTGGCCCAGGCTATCCTGGTGCACGCCTCGCTGAGCTTCCTGGGGTTCGGTGCAACGCCTCCGACACCGAACCCTGGCTACGAGATCAGCCAGGCCCAGCTTTACCTGGGAGGCGGCGGGTGGTGGGCGGCGTTTCCCGGTATGGCCATCGTGACCATCATTGTGGGCTTCAGCCCGCTCTCCGAGGGGCTGACCGAACGGCCCGACCCGCTGAGCCGGCGCAAGGAGCTGTAGGCTGGTATCCGGATCCCCCGAGCCCCCTGCGGACCTCGCAACAGGCGCTGTGGGGGCCGTTCCCCGAATGGCACGGCATCCGGGAGGTCGTGCGGTATATCGCCTTCCGGCACCAGTACCTGAGAAAGGGGGTGGAGCGCGTACTCTGTCACGTGCCCTCGAGCGTGACGTCGGCCCCCTGCTCGCCGGAAAGGGCCAGGACGATGCCCCATCCGAAGGGCTCGGTGGCCCTGAGGCGGGCCAGGACAACATGGCGTCCCGCCGTCACGGGCACGCGAACCACGTTCGCCCCCGGCTCGATGTAGCCCCGGGACTGCCGGCTTGCAAAGCCCGTGTGGCGGTGCGTCCCGGAGAACACCTTCCGGGCGTCGACGAACAGCTCGATTTCATCACTGAAGCCGAAGCGAAGCGCAACCGCTCCCGAACCGTCCACGCAGAAGTCCCGGTACACGGTGGCCTCGGCTTCGCCGGCCTGAGGCAGATACCTGTTGAGATTCAACGTGCCGTTTTCCTCGGCCTCGACGGGCCCGTGCCCGCCCAGCCACCACCAGGTCACCGTGCCGGGTTCCACGATCGGCGGCGGGGCGGCCCGGTCCAACCTGGACGGGTCGGGGGCGCCAATGCGCAGTTGTGAGAAGTAGGCCTGTCGAAGCGACCAGACCCCCACACCGCCGGACGGATGCGGATGGGCAAGTGGTTCCACGATGAGGGGGCGCTGCTGGCCCATGGATACGGCCATGGTGCTGCCGACGACGTCGAGGCGAAGCGTGAACCACCGTCCGGTGGGGACATCCGCCTGGCCCTGGTATCGAGGCCCGCTGAACACCTGCCAGGTGTTGGTGCCGTGGAACACCGGGTCGTACTGGACGGCATCCCACTGCCCTGTGGTGTGCGGCCGAACGTACGCCAGTTCGAAGTTGTCCTCGCCGGCAGCGCGGAACGCGATACCCGGAGAGCACGGCTCGTCCGCGCCAAGGTCCGCTTCTATGGCGGCGTCCTCGAGCACCACGTCCTTGAGCAGCGCCAGGCCGTTTTCCAGGCGGAGCGCTCTGCGGCCGTTCCAGGTGACCACCTCTGCGCCTGCTGCACGAACATTCAGGCGGTCGAAGGTCGCAAGGTCGATCCTCTCAAGGGCCATCGGACCGCACCATCCTGCACCCGTCCCGTTCCTGTCATGGATGGCATGGCTCGACACCGCGCAGCCATCCCACG
>JBFMCJ010000146.1 GCA_040754675.1 Bacillota bacterium | reverse complement strand
ACCTCTTAACCAGCGATCCCTCGATCATCGGTTCCGTGCCCATCAGAAGCGCCTCCAGGTGATCCCGCTCCTTTTTCAACCTGTGCGCCGCCTGCCGGAGCCGGCTCAGCTCCTCGCCCATCTCGCCTTCACCTCCTTCCTACCATTATATACATTTTCTATTATGCGCTAAGACAACCTGCAACAACAAAGGCCCGAAACAATTATTTTTCGGGCCTATCCTGGAACCCTTGGCGCTAGGGTAAAAGCGGCACTTTCAATTTCTCAGCATCTTCGTATGAACTGCGGATCTTCCAGCTGTCTTAATAGCAGGTCACGGGCAATATCCTGTAGCGAGCCCTTTTCGTAGCGCTGCACCGTCACGCGACCCCAGCCTAACAGTTTCGCCAGCTGTTGCTGGGAGGGCCCGTACTTCTCTCTCAGACGACCGGATATCATCCGAGCCGGGCAAGACATGCCTCCGCCGGTACCCCTGGTAGGCCAAGTGCAATGTTTGCTCGTCCATCTCCGCGTCAAAGAGGTATTCTCCACAGCGGCGGCAGAGCAGCACACGCGCCGCCAGTCCGTTCGACCCTGCCGTGCATGTGGGTTGTGAGTTGGTTCGGGGAAGACCAAGGCGCTCCTCGCCCGGAAGGGGACCCTCAAGGTCATCGACGGCCACCACAGGCTGGAAAGCCGCAAAAGCCGCCGGCGTCTCCGAGGTCTGGGTCGAGAGAAGGACGTCGACGACAGGGACCTCCTCGCCGAAGCCTTCAAGGCCAACAAAAACCACGGCGTCCCCCTGACGAGGGACGAACGGGGCAGGCTTATCCGGCGGCTCTACTTCGAGTGCGGCTGGACCCAGGCCCAGATAGCCGAGCTCGTGGGGCTGTCCCAGCAGGGGGTAAGCCATATTTTGTCTGTCAAGGCTACAAGTACCTGTGAATCTGGCCATATCTCTTCGCCGTCTCAAGCAGCAGCGTCGGCAATCTTCATGCTACACCTCGGCCGTAGCAGGATTTTATAGTAGACCCGGTGGCAGACCGGGGAGCACATACACCGCCAGAGCCGGGACCAGACTTTATAGCAGACCCAGGTGGAGACTCCCCAGGTGACAGCTTCCGGGCCGTGGTTTCTGCTCGGGGCCGTCCCACTTCCGTCCCGGCCCGCGTCCCCCAGGTCCGCCGGTACGACCGAGCCAGACGACGAGCGGGACCGGTAGCAGGACAAGACAGCAGACGCCGAGTCTGGCCCTAGTCTCGGACTGTCCTGTCTCGCGTCTTGCTAGGACTCTAGAGCCGTGGAGAAGGTGGCGTCAAGGGCGGTGGCGCAAGGAAAACCGCCTTGCAGGGCCTGGTCTTCTTCGTCCCCGGTCGGCAGGTCGAACGGCCTACGATGTATCCCCCTATGCCCCTCGTAAGCCCCACCTATAAGCCCCCTCCCCCATCTTCCCGCCTTGTGGTAGCCTCCGTGCAAGGTGACCGAAATGCCGAAGAACGTGTACTTTCCAGGAGGGTATCCGCGGAGTTCAAGAACTTATGCACCACCTCCATCCGAAAGCCTCTGTCCTGCTAGCTAGAGGTTTCAGCGAAGAAAGTACGCGGGGAGAGCCCGAGGGCATACCACGCAAGGATGACAAGATGCGGCGGGGATTTGTGCTGGAGCCAGCGGCGGGCTGTATCCGCTGAAGGCCGATCGCGTTCTTTATCAGGCACCAAGGAGGCAGACCGTCACGTCGTCCGCGCCAGCGACATAGGATGGTGCGAGGGTTGGACTACTTAATCCGTCTGGAAAGGGGGAGGTCCCATGGCGGAAGCTGGCAAACCCACCGTGACTGACGAGCATGGCCAACATAACCAAGGGAACCAGTGCTGTTGCCCGAAGATAGCCGTATACCTTATTTCCACCAATTGCCTAACCGTGCACAATGGAGCCTGTCCCGACTGGGAGTTCTGTAAATGGCCGTGTAAGCCAAGCTCTTCTTGACGCTTTTCCAAAAGGGGGTGGGAAAGATGATAGACAAAGAACAGGTGAAGACCGTAATCGAAGCTATAAACGAAGTCGCCAAGACGATGGACGTGGCCGAGTGCAAGACCAAGTGTTGCTGCCCTGAGATCGTGATCTACCTCATATACACCAACTGCACCACCATCAACAATGGCGCATGCCCCGACTGGGAGTTCTGCGAGCCTTCATTTAACTACTATAAGGGCTAGCTTGTTGGGCAGAAGAGGGAGGAGCCCTCGACCCCTCGCGCCGCGGTACGTACCGTTCGGTATACGGCGGTTCACCAAGCATTACGAACGCTTTGGCACCGTGCGGTTAAACTCACGAGGCCCTGGGCTTGCCAGCAGGCGTTGCCCAGGGCTTGATTCATCGGTCTATGGATTGGGCCGGCTGGTCTCGCCATCGAAAGCCGGAAGGAAGAAGGGTGCTCGCCAAGGGGCGCCCCTGCAGTACTTGCGGATGCGATGCTCAGGCGGATCGGTCCTAGTGCAGTCAGGTTCTGGCAAATACACCAGGGGCGTAAGTGGAAGACTAGATGTCGAAGATCTCCGAAAGGTCTCGCTCTCAGGAGGGACAAGCAGATGTTCAAGTACCTAAACCAGCCTGCAAGCATCGGCAATATGAAGCTGAGGAACAGGATGGTCCAGCCGGGCATGGGCACGAACCTTGCCGCAAGGGATGGCGCGGTGTCGGATGTCATCGTCTCCTACTACGCAAGGCGGGCCAACGGAGGCGTCGGCCTCATAATCACTGAAGTCTGTTGCCCCGAGCCGCGGGGCAGGGTAATACCGGGGGAGCTCGAGATTTCGGGCCTCGGCTTTCTGCCGGGACTCTCCCGTCTTGTGGCGGCGGCGCACTCGGGGGGAGCGAAGATAGCCCTCCAGCTCGCCCACGGAGGATGTTTTGCCAGCAAGTCGGTGACGGGCGAAGATCCGATCAGTCCTTCAGGCGTGGGCACCGTGCTTCTTCCAGAGGACAAGCCCAGGGCAATGACGATCGAGGAAATCCGGCAACTCGTCGGCCTCTACGCAGAAGCCGCCGCGCGAGCGAGGATGGCCGGCTTCGATGCGGTGGAGATCCACGGAGCACACGGATACATGCCTCTCCAGTTCTTGTCCGGGTATACCAACCGCCGCACCGATGAGTACGGGGGAAGTTTGAAGAACCGGGCTAGATTTGCCCTTGAGGTCATAAGGGCAGTCAAGGAGAAAGCCGGCAAGGACTTCCCCGTGATATACAGGCTGTCAGCGGAAGAAGACGTTCCGGGCGGAGTCACGGTAGAAGAAGCCGTCCAATTTGCCCGCTGGGCGGAGGAGGCGGGGGTCGACGCCATCCACGTCACCGCTGGCACCTGGGATTCGAGGGTCGATGCGTTCTTCAAAGCCGTATCGGGCCAGGAGTCCGCTAGGGGCAAGCGGCTCTCCGAAGGCGTGAGCATCGGCATGTGGGTGCCGCCCATGTACGTGCCGCGCGGGAACTTGGTGCCCCTGGCGGAAGCAGTCAAAAAGAACGTTCATGTTCCCGTAATAGCTGTATGCGGACTCTCTCCCGAGCTGGCTGAGGAGGTAATCGCTTCGGGCAAGGCCGACCTAGTGTCCCTCGGGCGACAGATCATCGCTGACCCAGATTATCCTACTAAGGTAGCGTCGGGGACCCCAGAAGACATACGGCGTTGCGTCAGGTGCAACGAGTGCCTTGGCTCGGTTTTAAGCTACCGAGGACTCGACTGCGCCGTAAACCCCGAGGCCGGCAAGGAGCACGAGGCCTTCGCAACCCTATCTCCCGCCAAGAAGCCTCGCAACGTCATGGTTGTGGGGGGCGGTCCCGCCGGCATGGAGGCAGCTCGGGTCGCGGCCTTGAGAGGCCACAGGGTGACTCTGTTCGAGAAGGACCGGGACCTTGGAGGCATGCTGCGTTACCTCTCGGTGCCTGACTTCAAAAAGGATTACCGGGATTTCATGGCTTGGCAGACCAGGGAGGTACGGAGGCAGCGGGTGGAAATCGAGACTTCCACCGAGGTAACCGTCGAACTCGTCCGGCAGCACGCCCCCGACGTGGTCATAGTTGCGACAGGGGCGGTCCCCATGAAACCTTCGATTCCGGGGATCAACGACCCTAATCTCTACTGGGCGTTGGACGTGCTCTCAGGCCGAATTCCTCCGGGGAGGCGGGTCGTCGTCTGCGGAGCAGGGCTGGTCGGTGCCGAGGTTGCAATGTTCCTGGCTGAAAGCCACGGAAAGCAGGTAGTGCTGGTGGACCAGCTCCCGGCAGTGGTTCCAGAGGTAGAGCTGTTCACGAGGTGGGTAATCCAGGGTCGCCTTGCGGAAGACGGCGTCGAAGTGCGGCTAAATCACTTGATAACGTCGATGACCGCCACTTCAGTGACCTGCACCGCCGACGGCAAGGAAGCATCCATCCCGGCCGACTCCGTGGTCGTGGCATTGGGAATGGTATCGAACTCGAGATTGTATGATGAAATACGCACGAGCCTCGCGACAGAGGTGATCCCCGTCGGCGACGCCGTTCGAGCTCGAAAGGTGATAAATGCCGTGCACGAAGGCTACCACGCGGCCCGTCGAATCTAAGCGGCCCAGCCCGACGCCTCGCTAGTCCTGGAGTGTGGCTTAAGCACGGTACGGCCGCAGTCCCCAGGAAGCGCATACCAAGAGCAGAGGAAGAGCTGCATTCAGCGGCGGTCGGGTCAAGGTGACCAGCCCGCCGCCGTCCTCTCGAATCAGCCTCCGTGGCGCACTCGCTCCCAAAGCAACCCTCGATGCTTACCTGGCACCCTGGAGAGTCCCCCAGCCTCGGGCTTCATAATCGATGAACGGGATTAGAGCACACCGCTTGCTCGACCGTCCAGCACGCTACTCTTGCAATCACATGCACCCGCTCCGCGTATCTCTGCCACGTATTGCAGCAACACGCGGCGTGTAAGCTTGTGTTATAAGCTCCTTCTGTAACCAGTAAGCTTCACGTTTACAGCTTCCTTGAAGCTTTCAGTGGATAGATGGGTGTATACGACTGTAGGAGCGGGGGGTACTGTGGCCCAAGAGCTCCTGGATTTCCCTTAGTCCCACCCTCTTATCGTATAAGGTTGCGGCGAAGGCGTGGCTGAAGCTGTGAAAACATGGGTTTCTGGAAACTATCCTATCACTGGTCACGGCGTTTAGTTTAATATGGTGAAAAGATGTAAATGGTTTACGAGGTGAAAGCCCAATGAAAGTAAAAGAATTTTTCCCGGCCGGGTTCGCCGCTCTGAGCGTGGTGCTTCTGGGCCTGTTGTTCCAGGCGGGCTGCGGCGGCCTGGGTGCGGCAAAAACCGAGCCTGTTGCCTCGGCGGGACAAGAAGCAAACGTGGTCAACGAGAAATACGGCTTTCAACTTGTTGTTCCCGCCGGATGGCAGGTGAACACCCGGGACGGCCGGGAGGCTGCCGCCACAGCGGACCTCTTCTTGACCAACGGCGAGGAATACGTGGAAGTCCGGGTGGGCACGGGTGGAAACGGGGGTATTGTTGGCTATGATCTTTACTCCCGGATCCTCCGCGTCACCAAGGAACCCTTCACCACCCTGGGCAGCGAGGGCATGCTTTTCCGGCACCTCAAAACCGACGCCGCAGGGACCAGGACCTGGGCGGAGTACCACTTTGTCACCGCTAAGAACGGCTTCACCTTTGACATCTCCACCGAGGTGGCGCAGGATCAAGAGACACTTCCCGCCTATTTCCAGGATGTCCTTGCCAGCTGGCGGTGGCGGGCGCCGGATCCATCCCTGGCGGCCCTCGGCACGCCGGGAGAACTTGTTTCCATTGACATGATTAGTGAAACCCAGGGCTGGGCCCTGGCTAAGGATAAAGTCCTGCGCACCGAGGACGGCGGGGAACACTGGGCGGCGGTCACGCCGCCCGGGCTGACCAGCAACCCCTGGGACGTGGAAAGCGAATTCTATGACGCCGACCACGCCTGGCTGGCGGTCCGGAATGACGACGAGAAAAGCGTGGTGGTGTTTCACACCGCGGACGGCGGCCGGACCTGGGGGAAGAGCGCCGTACACAGAGGGAGCGACAGCCTGGTCTACGGCGGCCGACTGGACTTTATTGACCCGGAGCGCGGGTGGTTGATGATCGAGCCGGAGCACGGCATGAGCTCTCGCCCAGGCGAGCTTTACCGGACCAACGACGGCGGGGGGCACTGGGCCGGGGTGGCCAGGAGCGGAGGCTTCGGCCCTGCGGTGGAAAACGGTCTACCCTTTTCCGGTCCCTTCTCCTTCCGCGATGCCCTTACCGGCTGGCTCCCCGGGCAGCTGGGGGCGGGTTTCGCGCCGGAGCATTCCCTCTATATGACCGAGGACGGCGGCCGCACCTGGCGGCCCCAGGACCTTCCCTTGCCCGCTGACCTGACGAACGGGAAACTCGACGCCGGCCCACCTAGATTTTTCTCGGCTGGCGGCCAGGACGGCGTGCTCCCGGCAATCTTCGTCCCTGAGAGCGGTAAAACCAGTGACTACGCCACTATCTTCTATACTACGGCGGACGGCGGGCGGACCTGGCAGGTACGGAGTTCACTTCCAGGAACGGGTCCTGCGTTTTTCCTGACCGCCAAGAACTGGTGGGCCTGGCGGGAAGAGCCCGACGCCGCCGGCCTGGCGGCCCCTGTCCGGGGAAAGCTTTACCGCACCACCGACGGGGGCGAAAACTGGACCGCCCTTGCACCCGGCGGCGACCTGGCCGGGGCCCTGGACAAGGGCGAGAAGGTGCGGCTGCTTGACTTTGTGACAGAGAAAATGGGCTGGCTGCTGCTGATCACGGCGGATGGCCGGGCCACCGAACTGCTGCAGACCACGGACGGGGGTTCCACCTGGCGACTGGTTCCGGTAGATACCCATCTTGGCCGGCCTGACTAAAGAGTAGCGTCACCGAATGACGTGGGTAAAACCACCGGCTAATTGGGGGGACTACGTTGCAAAGATTTCGGACCGTGCTGTTATTGCTGTTGCTCACCTTTTCTCTGGCCAGCCTGTTCACAGGATGCGCGGTAACGGTGACAAGCGGGGGAGAGGCGCAGGTAAAATCCGGCGAAAAAAAGACCGGCGAACAGGAAGCCGCACCAAACGTTGCCCCGGAGCAAGGCGACAAGAAAACGGTTTACCACGAGAACATGGCCGGCCCGCCGGAAGATGAATTCAGCGGCCTGGTCTACCAGGGTTATCTCCTGCCGTTTGTCAGGGAAAACGAGTGGGGATGGAACATAGCCCAGTTGAGCCGTGAACTGGGGCGCAGGGGCGGGTGGCTGCTGGACCTGCTCCCGAGCGGGAAGATGGACAAACGTTACCACGAGTGGCAGCAGTCCCTGACCCCGGTGAAGTACCTGATAGAGAAGCTCACCATGCCCGGAGACTTGGTCGCCGACCCCTGCTTCGGCACCGGGACCGTTGGCGTAGCGTGCCGACTCTTGGGACGGCGGTTCGTCGGAGCGGAGAAGGACCCCGAGACGGCAGCGATGGCGAGGGAGCGCATAGCGAGGGCCGAGGAGGAGGCGCAGTTGGCAGAGGTTGGGTCTTAGGTGCCCTTCCGGTGGAGTCAGCTTCCTTCCTTCGCCCGCCGCTCCTGCCACATCAGCTCGTACCTCCGTATCGTCTCCGCAAGCGCCCGCGGCTTTTCCGGGTTCCTGAACCTCATCAGCAGATACCTCACCTCCGCCCTGGAAAGCCCCTGGTCGAACAAGGCGAAGGCGTGGGACTTGAGACTACCAGGGGCGATGCCGTATCTCTTCGCCGTCTCAAGCAACAGCTCGTCCGTGACCTTCACGATATACCACCTCCAGCGCGTTGCAAGCGTTGCTGCCAGACTCCGACCAGGATACGAGGCAGACGGAAGGCAGATGCATCTTCAGATACGGGAGCAGACTTCAGGCCAGACCAGGGCTTGGACTGCCGAAAAGACAGCTTCTAAGACGCCAGCAGCGTCTTGAGCCGTTCCAGCTTCAGTCTCGTCCCCCGAGTCCCTAGAGCTCACCGGTGAGCTTCACGCAAACTGCCAGCAAGACCGGAAGCGGGACAAGACAGCAGACGCGGAGTCTGGCCCGAAGTCCCGGAATGTCCTGCCCCTTGTCCCGCTGGGAGTTTAGAGCAGGGGAAGAGGGCGAGTGAAGAGCGGCGCAGGGTCAGCTTTCAGCAGCATGGAGAACCCCAGGCTACCAACAGGCTGGGGGTGAGATGGGAGGTGCTCCGCTTACGACGGAGGGGGATAAGGGGCGCAGAAGGTCCGTGCTGGAGCTGGTAGAAGGAACGGAGGGGTAAAGGAGACAGTGAAAGGAAGGCGCGACGACCGGTTCCGCCTCCAAACGGAAAAAGGCGCGGGGATGTCTTTTCCATCGCGGGCTATCCAGGCACAAAGGACCTGAGCGGCCGCCGCGCGAATTGGGCTGGAAGACGCAGTCTAACTCCGGACACGGCCCCTGTACTCGCTGGAACGCAAGGTCAACATTGGGCAGCTTGTGGAGGTAAGTCTCCGGGGAAGTCGGGGGCCATCTTGGTTAAGCCCCACCTCTATGACAAGGACCTTGTAGAACTTGCGTTGTATTTAGGCGTAATAGCGTTTTTCAAAGCTATTACGGATCTCGTCCATGCCGAGGCCAGCGCTTAGGAGCACCATCAGTTTGATCCTCGCCTTGGGCGTGGCAAGCCCGTCTCCGAAAATCACTCCAATCTTCCTCAAGTGCGTCTCGGAA
>JBFMCJ010000145.1 GCA_040754675.1 Bacillota bacterium | reverse complement strand
AAAACCGCCATCACCGTGCGATCCCCCGCACCGCCCGGCAGCACATAGCGGTGCCGCATGACGTAAAGCGACGGCGTCTCGTCGGGGCGCAGCACGCCATCCTCCAGCCACTTCCGGTACCTGTGCGCCACCTGCGGCCAGCGGCCCGGCTTGGCCTCCGAGGGGTCGGCGATCCCGAGGTCGAGCTGCAGGACGTTGTAAGGGCTCCGAGCAAGATAATCCCGCACCAGGCTCTGGGTCACCACGTCGTACGGAGGCGCGAGGACACCGTCAAGGGATCCGATGCGTGAGACTTCGAAGCGCACGCCGCGTAGCGCTGCTACTCTTTTCAACGCAGTATCCCCTACGAAGCATTCTGGAACACCAATCTGTTCGCTCCCCCGGGGGCGGCTCCCTTGCGAGGCCGGGGCCATGCGCCCCGGGCAAACATCCCTTCCAGCCTGGCCTGGCAGGAGGTATCATGGCGGCCGGGAACTTTGTGACAGAAGGGACAATCGGTAATGGATACCAACGACTCCCCGAGCGTGCAGCCTCAATCCGTTGAGGCCAGCCGCAACGGGCAGCGGGCCAAAGAGGCCGCTTTCGGCCTCGTAAACCTGCAACGGCTCTACCGCCCGCGGTCGGTTGCGGTGGTGGGCGCCTCGGCCAACCCCGCAAAGCTCGGCCACCAGGTCCTACGCAACATCATCGAGTCAGGATACCCGGGAGAGGTATACGCTATCAACCCCAAGGAGTCCCGGATTCTCGGGCGGCCGTGCTTCCCGTCCATCGATGAGGCCCCTCCCGTTGACCTGGCCGTCATCGTGGTGCCGGCAGAGGCGGCGGTGGCCGTGGCCGAGGCGTGCGGCCGCCACGGCGTCGAGCACCTGGTCGTAATCAGCGCCGGGTTCAAGGAGGTTGGGCCCGAGGGAGCCCGGCGGGAAGCGGCGCTCGTCGAGATCGCCAGGCGTTACGGCATGGGCCTGGTCGGCCCCAACTGCCTGGGGGTCATCGACACCCACACGCCCCTCAACGCGGGTTTCGCCGCAGCCAGGCCCCTGGAGGGCAGCATCGCCTTCGTGAGCCAGAGCGGAGCGCTGGGTTCGGCCATCCTGGACTGGAGCCGCTACCAGAACATCGGCTTTTCGCGCTTCATCAGCCTGGGCAACAAGGCCGGGCTCAACGAGGTGGACGTGATTCTCGATGCGGCGGCCGACCCGCATACCAAGGTTGTAGCGGCTTACCTGGAGGACGTCAAGGACGGCCGGCGCTTCCTCGAGGAGATCGGCAAGGCCTCGCAGCGCTGCCCGATCCTCATCCTCAAGTCCGGCACGAGCGAGGCCGGGGGGCGGGCCGCCTCCTCCCACACCGGTGCGCTGGCGGGAGACGACCGGGCCTACGAGGCCGCGTTCGCGCAGACGGGCGTGCTGCGGGTCCAGACCCTGACGGAGCTCTTCGCGCTGGCCACGGCGTTCGCCAACCAGCCGCTGCCCCCCGGACGGCGGGTCGCCATCGTGACCAATGCCGGCGGGCCCGGCATCATCGCCACCGACGCGGTGGAGCGGGCGAAGTTGAGCGTCGCGAAGCTCTCCCCCGATACCGTCCAGGCGCTGCGTGAAAAGCTCCCGCCCGAGTGCGCGGTCTTCAACCCGGTGGACGTGGTCGGGGACGCGCCGCCCGAACGGTACCGCATTGCGCTGCGCGAGGTTCTGCCCGACCCGGGTGTCGATGCGGTGATCGTGCTGTTGACGCCGCAGACCTCGACGCATCCGGAGGAGGTGGCGCGCATCGTCGTCGAGGCCCGCGAGCTTGCCCCCGAAAAGCCGGTGGTGGTGAGCATGATCGGGGGCGAGATGGTGCGGGAGGCCACGGAGTACCTGGTGGCGCACAAGGTGCCGTGCTTCACCTTCCCGGAGCAGGCCGTGACGGCGCTGGCCGGCATGTACCGGTACATGCGGATCAGGGAGCGGGCTCACGCCCTGAGCGCCACGCCGCTCGTGGACGTGGATCCGGGCAAGGCCCGCCGGATTCTGGAGAAGGTAAAGGCCGAAGGGCGGCGGGTGCTGCTCGGGCCGGAGGCCGCGCAGGTGGCGGCAGCCTACGGCATCAAGGTGGCACCTTCCGAACTGGCCAGGACGCCCGAGCAGGCCGCCGCGGTCGCCGAACGCCTGGGATACCCGGTGGCGCTGAAGATCGCGTCGCCCGAAATCGTCCACAAAAGCGACGTGGGCGGGGTGCGGCTCAAGCTCACCTGCGCAGACGAGGTGCGCAAGGCGTTCGTGGAGATCCAGGAGCGGGTCAGCGCCCTGATGCCGGAGCACCGGTTCTACGGCATCGAGGTGTCGCCGATGATGCCCGCCGGCCAGGAACTCATCATCGGCATGGTGCGGGACCGCCAGTTCGGGCCGGTTCTGGCGTTCGGCATGGGCGGCATCTACGTCAACCTGATCAAGGACGTTTCGTTCCGCCTGGCGGCCGCCCTGACGTCGGCCGACGTGGAAGAGATGGTGCAGGAGACCAGGGTGTACCAGCTCCTGCGCGGCTATCGAGGGGCGGCGCCTGCCGACATCCCGTCCATCCACGATGCGCTGCGGCGGGTGGCGCGGATGGTGCTTGACCTTCCCGAGATCGGCGAGCTCGATATCAACCCTCTGTTCGCCTACCCGGCCGGGCAGGGGTACGTGGCCGTCGACGTCAAGATCACAACGCTTGCGTAGGGGGGCACGCGGCTGTGTATAAGGTGCTGCTGACCGGCGCTGCCGGAAGTGGAAAGACCGCGCTCTGCGTGGGTTTGAGCGCCGCCCTGGAAAAGCGCGGGCAGAAGGTGGGCTACATCAAGCCCATCGGCAACGTGGTGGCGCTGACCGATAACCGGGACCCCGACGTGACGCTGATGAAGGCCGTCCTGCACGACGCCCCCGCCGAGGGCGTGTGCTTCGCGATCGGGCCCCACTACCTCACCCGGATGCGGCCCGATCCGGCCCACGTCGAGCAGGTGCGGGACCGCATCGAGAAGGCCGCGGCATCCGTCGACATCCTGTTCATCGAAAGCCCGACGTCCCCGCAGGCCGGAGCCGCGCTGGGGCTCGACACGTTCGCCCTGGCCAAGGAGGTCGGCGCCCAGGCGCTCATGGTGGACCACGTGCGGGACGACCTGGAGTTCGACGTGATGGTGGTGCGAAACCAGCACATGCGGTGCCGGGGCGTTTTGGTGGTCGGCAACGTGTTCAACAACGTGCCCCTGGCAAGCTGGGAGAAGAGCCTGAGCGTCTACCGCCCGCTCTTGCAGTCGCTGGGCTTCCCCGTGGTGGGCGTGGTGCCGCAGCGGGTTGAGATCACGGCGCCCACCGCCGCCGAGGTGAAGGAGTACCTGCGCGCCGAGCTATTGGCCGGCGAGCGGGGGCTTTCCCGGCCCATCGAGGACATCCTCGTCGGAGCGATGAGCTTCGAAAGCGCCCTGCGCTACCTGCGGCGGGCCGCCAACAAGGCGGTCGTGACGGGGGGCGACCGATCGGACCTGGCCCTGGCCGCCCTGGAGACCAGCACGTCGGTGATCATCCTCACGGGCGGGCTGTTCCCCAACGTGGAGGTGCTCCAGCAGGCCGACGAAAAGGGCGTTCCCGTACTGCTGGTCTCGGGCGACACGTACTCCACCGTGGAGAAGCTCGGGCGCCTTTCCCGCCGCATCGACCCCGCGGACACCGAGAGCCTGCGCGTCGCCCGGGAGCTCGTTGAGCAGCACGTGGACGTGGATGCGCTCCTGGAGAATCTGCGCCGCGGCGCCGGGAGTTAATTCCCGGCGCCCGGCAGCCCCAACAGCTCCTGCAGCATGCGGGCGTTGACGACGGACTTGGCCTGGTAGTGGTTGTTCATGGCCACGTAGACCCGATCCGTCTTGGCCTCCAGCTCCACGAGGCGCGGCACCCACTCTTTGAGTTCGGCACGGGAGTACAGGTAGTCGTAGCGCTCGTACGCTTGCTCGTGCTTCCACCACTTCTCGCGGTTGCGCCCGTGGAAGCGCACGTATCCGACGCCGCTCGTCGCCCGCACCACCGGCGGGACGAGCGTGCTCAACTGCGGCTCGTCCACCGCCACAAAGCCTGCGTCGATCTGGCGCAACAGCTCAAAGGCGTGCTCACCCTGCACCCACGCCCGGTAGCGGAACTCCACCACGACCCGCACCCCTTCGAAAGCCTCTCGGACCCTGCGCAGGTACTCGAACGCTTCCGGCTCGGGCCGGAAACTGTTGGGGAACTGCAGCACCACGCACGCGAGCTTGCCGCGCTCCTCCATGGGAACGAGCGCCTTGCGGAACGCCCGAGAGAGCTCGAGGTCCGCCCGCTCGTGCGTGATGCCCGAGAAGGCTTTCACGGCGAACTCGAAGCCCTCGGGGGTCTTTTCGGCCAGGCGCTTGAGCATGAACGGCGAGGGGCTGCGGTAATAGGTCGAGTTGACCTCGGTGAAGCGGAAGAAGCGGGCGTAGAAGGCCAGGTACTCCTCCGGCTTGAGGTCCCGAGGGTAGAAGGGGCCTTTCCAGTCCTCGTAAGCGTAGCCCGATGTCCCCACGACGATCATGGGTGACATACCCCTGCCCGTATGGGAATTGTGCTCCGCTCCGTTTACCGGCTCGATCCGTGCCGTTAAAATACCGCCGGAAGGTGGGGTCTTTCTACGCCATGCAGCCCGCCGCTCGAAAGGCGGTGAGGGTCTACCTGCCCTCCATCGCCGTGGCCTCCCTGGCCCTTGCCGCAGCAGCCGCCTGGTGGCTCGCCACCCGGCAGCCCGACCAGGAGCCGCCCGCACCTTCTCCCGTCATTTTATCAGAAGCGCAGCCCGGCCCCGTGGCCGCCGCGCGCCGGCCGGCGGCTCCCGAAATCGGCAGCCCTGCCCCCGATTTCACCCTCAAGGACCTGGAGGGCCGTACCGTGCGGCTCTCGGATCTGCGGGGCCGGCCCGTCATGATCAACTTCTGGGCCACGTGGTGCCCGCCTTGCCGCGAGGAGATGCCCCACATCGAGGAGTTCGTCAGGCGCTTTGGGGGCCGGATTGAGGTGCTCGGCGTCGACGTGGGAGAACCGGCCGAACTGGTCAGGGCGTTCCTGGAGAAAAACCCGTACTCCTGGCGCTTCTTGCTCGATTCTGACGGGCAGGTCATGGAACGCTACAGGGTCTTCGCCATCCCGACGTCGTACTTCATCGACCGGGAAGGAATCGTTCGCGCGGTTTACACGGGCGCCATGAGCCCCGAGCAACTGCGTGGCTTCGCCCGCCAGGCGGGGGTCCCCGTTGACTGAAGGGGTTTCCGTCGCCAGCGGGGCCCTGGCCTTCACGGCCGGGCTGCTCTCTCTTTTCTCGCCCTGCGTCCTGGCGCTGGTGCCGGCGTACATCGGGTACCTGTCGAGCTCGGCGCTGTCGGGCGGCGGCCGGTGGCACCTGGTGGGCCGCAGCCTGATGTTCGTCCTGGGCTTCTCGGCCATCTTCGTTCTGCTGGGCGCGTCGGCGACGGCCCTGGGCCGGCAACTGTGGGCGAACCGATCCATCGTGCGGCAGGTCGCGGGCGTACTGGTGGTGCTCCTGGGGCTGCACCAGCTTGGGGCTCTGCGCTTCGGGTTTCTCGACGTCGAACGCCGCCTCATCACCCGCCTGCCCGGCAGCCGCGCCGGCTCACCCGCGCAGGCGCCGGCCGCGCAACAGGGGGCCCGGCGGTGGCTCGGCAGCGGGCCATGGGGTGCCTTTTTCGTCGGCATGGCGTTTGCCGCCGGCTGGTCGCCGTGCGTGGGGCCCGTGCTGGCCTCCGTCCTGTTGCTGGCAGGCACGGCGCGGACCGTCGGCGCCGGCGTGGCGCTGCTGGCGCTCTACGCGGCGGGGATGGCCGTGCCGTTCTTGCTGATGGCCGGGATCATGGAGCGCGGGGCCGGCCGGGTCACCCGGTGGCTGGGGCGCTACGGGTTGTGGGTGGAACGGGCGAGCGGGGCGCTTCTCATCCTGATCGGCGTGGCCCTGTATACCAACTTCTTCCTTCGCTTGCCCGGCTACCTCAACTACTACCGCTGGTTTGGGCTTTGAGGTGGTCCCGCGAGCCGCCGGCACCCTTGCGGGGCCGCTCGCCGATGAGCACGCCGCCGGAGATGATCAGCCGGAACGCCTCGTCCGTCGTCATGTCAACCAGCCGGCACTGGCTCTTCGGCACCATGGCAAGCCACCCCGTGGTGGGGTTGGGTGCCGTGGGCACGAAGATGGACCACATCTCTTCCCCCGTCGCTTCCTCCACCGCCTCGGGCGCGGTGGTGGCGGTCAGGAAGCCCAGGGAGTAGATCCCCCGGCGCGGATACTCGAAGAGCACCACCCGCTGAAACCCTGTCTTGTGGCCTCCCGCAAAGACGTCCACCACCTGCTTGGTGGTGGTGTAGACGCTGCGCACCACCGGGATGCGCTGCAGCAGCCTCTCTCCCCAGGCGATGAGCTGCCGGCCAAACACGTTGGTGGCGAGGGCCCCCACGCCCATGGTCAGCGTCACGGTCAGGATCGCACCGACCCCGGGCACGTAGTAGCCGAGCACGTAAGCCAGCAGGCTGCGCCAGAACCCGTCCAGCAAATTGAAGCCGAACCACAGGATGTAACCCGTTACGATGAGCGGAAGCAGCACCACGAGCCCGGTCAGGAACCAACGGCGGAGCAACCGCATGGACAAGACACCCTCCCGACGCTCGGATCTTAACGCGCTTCGAGGGTCAGGTACCACCGGGTGGAGGCGTACGGCCTGTCCTGCCGAATGCCCTGCGCCACGCCCAACCGGAAAACGACGGGGGCGCGGCCATAGTCAAGGGTGGCGTACAGGCGCAGTTCGGCGCCGACGTCGGCTGCCGGAGACCAGGATGCGGGCATCAGGGAGTCGGTGGGAAGCGGCGGGCGAATGCCTGCGTCCGGGCGGTCCCACCCGGCCACCGCCTCCGAGAACAGGGTGAGGGCCAAAGCGTTGAGGAACGTGGGCGTGTCGCCCATCGCATAGCGCAAGGCGCCGAGCCGCCACTCCTGTTCGGTGCTTACCGCAACGGCCGCTGCGTCGGCGCCCAGCTTGCCCGGCGAGAACGCCCGCAGGCCGAACAGCTCGCCATCTCCCCCTGCGGGGAAAACGAGCATCCCACCTGTGACGCCCGCCGAAAGCCGCAGGCGGAAGGCCGAGCCGGCGGTCGTCGTGCGTGCGTATGCCCATTGAGCCGTCACCTGTGTGCCGTGAAGCGGATTGACGGGCTGGCTGCTTCGCTCTGCCAGGAGCGCGCCGTCGAGCCGGAACAGCCGGCCGTTCGCGGATCGGTGGTCGCCGGCCCCGCGGTAGGAGGAGAGGTTACCGGCCAGCAACGTGTCTCGCAGGGCGCCCGCCCAGGTCCCCGAGACCGGGTTGACCGGGCGCGCCCACAACCGTGCGGCCCCAAACGCGGCGCTGCGCCCCGAGGTGTAGCCGCTCTGCTGCCACAGCACCTGCGCGGTGGCCGCCGCCACCTGGCCGTACCAGGTCCAGGGTCCGAACGGCGGCTGCTCCCCCGTCCCCACTTCCGGGGCCAGTGCCGCCTCAACGACCATCACGGGGCCTTCCGGTTCGCCAAGGGCGCGAGCGTACCCCCCGTAGAGCAGGGGCTCGCCCGTCGTCACGCCCACCGCGGCGGCGGCCGCGTACGCCTGGCGTCCCAGCGCGTCCAGGCCGCCCGTTGAAGCGCCGAGGAACGGCCCCGGCCATTCGCCCCCGTAAAGCGGCTCCCAGTAGGTGGGGCGCAGCGACTCCAGCGGGTTGTAGGGCCCAATGCGCCACGACTCCGGGAGGGCCGGCGTGCCGCTCCCGGCTGGCGCCGCCGCTCCCCGCGCGGGGGCTCCGGGTGTGCTGCCCTCGCCGCCTGCCGGCTTCGCGTACGCCACAGGTTCCCACCTGAGCTGCGCCGTGTCGAGCCGCGCGAGGCGATAGCCGCTCGTTCCAAACCAGGAGAAGTAAAGGCGGTCGCCGTCCGGGCTCGGAGCCGGGTCAAAAGCGCCGGTCAGGACGTTGGTCAGCCTGAAGAGCCGCCCCGCGGCCGTGTCGTAGGCGTAGAGGTTATAAACCCCGTCCCGGTCTGAATGGAAGAAGAGGTAGCGCCCATCGGGGCTCCAGGCTGGGCGGTCGTTCACGAAGGGGTCGGCGCTGACGCGCTCCACCCTTTCGACGCCGGGCTCACGGCCGCCCCCGGCTCCCCCCGTCCCACCCTGCAGCCGCAGGATCAGGAGGTCGGAACCCCCGCCGGGCTTCCATCCCGAAACTGCCAGCCTGCCCCCCTGCGGATCCCACGCCAGGGCCAGCAACTGCCACCCCTCCGGGGGATCCCAAAGCGGGCGCACGGCGCCGCCAGGCTCCCGGATCATGACACGAGTCTTCAGCTGTTCGCGGGCGATGAATGCCACCTCGCCGCCGGGCCCCGCAGCCGGCGCATAGGCCCGCAGGCCGCGGGTCAGCCGCTCCACCCGGCCGGTCGAAAGCTCGACGCTGTAAAGGTCCGAGAAAAGCCGCCCCCCTGTGCCGCCTGCGGCGGCGTAGACCAGGCGCTGCCCATCCCGACTCCAGTCGAGGCCTCCAGGCGCCGTGGTCAGGGTGACGGCGAGCTGCCTGTCCTTCCCGGTGGCCAGGTCGGTCACGCGCAGATCTTCCACGTAAGGGCCGGAAGCGGCGTAAGCCAGCCACCGCCCGTCCGGCGAAACCCGGGGCGAGAGCGCCACCCA
>JBFMCJ010000144.1 GCA_040754675.1 Bacillota bacterium | reverse complement strand
CGGTGCGACCAAGTCGTTCGCGGAGTTTCTGACCGCACACTACATTCGCACCTGGGGTGTCGATGCTGTTGGACTGCGCTTTGCGCTGGTCTACGGCCCCGGGCGTGTTAGAGGTGCAAGCGCCTTCGTAAACGAGCTCTTGATCCGTCCGGCGCTTGGACAACCGGCCCAGGTACCCTTTGGCGATGACGTGGTGGACTGGCAGTACGTCGAGGACGTTGCTACACTTATCGCAAAATGCCTGTCGATCAAGCGAACGAAAACGCCCGTCTTCAACACCCGCTTCTGCATACGCTCCATTCGCGAAGTGGGAAAGTACGTACAGACCCTGCTTCCCGGCGCACGGATCGACTACGAGCCCGGGACCTTCGGCATAGCGTGGGAGGCTGATGACTCGCTCTTGCAGGAGGAAGTCGGTTTCACACCTGCTTACACAGTGGAGCGAGGGGTATTGGAGACTATCAACCACGTGCGCCGACGCCACGGCCTTCCGCCCGTCGTCATTCCGGGCCCTAACGTGGGTTTGGACGCACCAGGGAAGGGGGCTATCAGCCGGTGACCATCGGCATCGTCGGCTTCGGCCGCATGGGTGAGCCGGCAGCCCGGAGGTTGGCCCGAAAGGCATCCGTATTGATCTGGGACGCCTCGCAGGAGGTCCGACGTCACGCTGCATCATCTGGCTTCGCGGTTGCCGGTCGTTGCTCTGAGATCGGCAGGAACGCGCACATCGTGATGCTGTTTCTCCCCGGGCCTCTTGAAGTGGAACAAGTGGTGGCCGGCGAGGGCGGACTGCTGACGGCAATGAACCCGGGCAGCGTCATCGTCGACTTGAGCACGGTAGGACCCTCCTCATCCCAGCGTAACGCAAGAGTGGCGGAGCAACATGGCATCGGCTACATCGACGCCCCGGTTCTCGGCCGACCTCAGGCGTGTGGAGAGTGGACGTTGCCGGTCGGGGGCGATCCGGATACTCTCGAACGTGTGCGCCCATACCTGGAGGCAATCGCTCGCCGCATCGTTCACGTTGGACCTGTTGGCTCGGGTGACGCTGTGAAGCTGCTCAACAACCTTATCTTCGCGTCTATCAACGTGATTGCGGCAGAGGTCATGAGCATCTGCGCCCGCGCAGGCGTCGATCCCAAGACTTTTTTCGACGTGGTGTCAACGAGCAATGCCGCTACGGTCAGCCCGCTATTCCTCGAGCTTGGTGCCAAGATCCTAGCGGAGGATTTCACGCCCATTTTTACCATCGACTTGCTTAACAAGGACATATCACTGGGCATCACGATGGCACGAGAACACGGGATCTTCCCCATTGCCAGTATGACCAACCTTTTAGTAACCGAAATGGCAAGGGGTATCGGGATGGGGTCGAAGGACACGGCAGCACTTGTCAGTCTGTACGAGCACCTCTGGGGCCGCTCGGCAAGCATCGTAAGTCTTCAGGGGTGATCTGGACGTGGCAATGACAGGGTTGCAAAAGACCTCCTCTGCAAACTCGCGACTGCTGGTGGTCGCCTATCGGGTGCCGCTCAGGATGCTCCAGCGCGGTGCAGTGTTCGCCATCGTGATCCTCTTCTGGCAGTTGGTCGTATGGTCGCAACTGATTGCGCCCCACCTGCTCCCGTCGCCTGGAACCGTGCTTGCCAGCTTCGTCAAGCTCCTGACGGAGCAGGGGCTCTTCGTCCATGTCGTTGTCAGCACGCGGCGGGTCGTGCTGGGGGTGCTGATCGGCGCGGTGTTAGCCATCCCCACAGGGTTCGCCTTAGGATGGTACAAGGCCGTTTACCAGTTTCTCGACCCACTGATTAACTTCATGCGGGCGCTGCCCCCGATCGCGCTCGTCCCCCTGGTTGTCGTTTACCTGGGCATCGGAGAACCGGCTCGGCTCCTCGTCCTGGTTTACGCGGCATTCTTCTCGGCGACGGTCGTAATGTATGAGGGTATTGTCGGCCTCGATCCGATTTATATCCGAGCCGCCCGCGCTCTGGGCGCCAACGGGCGCGAGATCTTTTTCAGGGTGGTGCTTCCACTGGCTGTTCCCCATGTTCTCACCGCCCTTCGCGTGGCCCTCGGTGTATCCTGGGCAACCCTGGTGGCGGCAGAGCTGGTGGCCGCGCAACAGGGCCTGGGCGCTTTGATTCAGAACGCAAGCAACTTCTTCCAAATACCCGCCATTTTCGTGGGTATTATTCTAATTGGCTTCACGGCACTGCTAATGGACCAGCTCCTGCGGATGCTGATCCGTCATTTCGTGTCGTGGAGAGAAACCGTTTGATGATGTGCGACGTGCGGAGACTCGCAGTGGCTGTACAGCACACCATGGAGGAAGCGACGATGGGCATAGGGCTGGTTTCTCCCGGGAAAGTAAAGATACGCATCGAGGACGTGTCGATGAAATACACGATGAAGGGGGTCCTTGCAGTCCTCGAAAACATCTGCTTGGACATTTCGGAAGGGGAATTCGTGTCCCTCGTCGGCCCGAGCGGCTGCGGAAAGACCACACTGCTGAATATCGTGGCTGGCTTTGTGCAGCCCACGCAAGGCAGTGTCTATGTCGATGGGCAGCCGGTAACAGGTCCGGGACCGGAACGAGGGACGATCTTTCAGCAATACGCCGTTTTTCCTTGGTTGACCGTCAAACAGAATATAACGTTCGGTTTGACGCTCCAGGCCAACCGCCGCGAGCGGGCCGTTCGTGAGGACGTTGCGGCGCGGTACATCGAGCTTATGGGGCTCAAGGGCTTTGAAGATGCCTATCCAAAGATGCTATCCGGGGGGATGAAGCAGCGTGTAGCCATCGCCAGAGCCTACGCGGTCAACCCAGCCATCCTCCTTATGGACGAGCCGTTCGCGGCGCTGGATGCCCAGACCCGCGACGTAATGCAGGAGTTGCTTCTCGACATCCTGGAAAAGGAACGCAAGACCGTCCTGTTCGTCACTCACTCTGTAGAGGAGGCCGTCTTCCTCTCGCGGCGCGTCGTGGTAATGACAGCTCGCCCTGGCAGGATACGGCGAGTCATTGACGTGCCGTTCCAGTACCCCAGGGAAAGGAGGTTGAGGATCACCCCTGCTTTCCTCGCAATTCGTGAAGAGGTCGAGTCGCTCGTTCGTCGGGAATACACGCACGCCATGGAAGGGGGATGAAGGCGTAGTTGCTGCCCAAGCGGACGGGCAGTAACGACGCGAATACCATGCATCGAATTCGGTCGTTTATGATGATGCTGGTCCTGTCCGCCATGTTGATGACAGGTTCCGAGGGAGCCGGAGCTGCTGCGACGAAAATCCGTATCGGTTATCTGCACACACTCGCCGTTGACAGCCACCTCTGGCTAGGCATTGAGCGCGGTGTTTTCGAGAAGTATGGACTTCAGCTAGAGCTGACGCGCTTCAATTCCGGAGTTCCGCTGATGCAGGCGTTAGCTGGCGGCAGCATCGACGTGGGCATCATGGGAGCGGTGATATCGAATTTCCCTTCCCGCGGTGTAGGAAAAGTGTTCCTGTTGAATAACCTGGAGCACGGGACGGCCGTCATCTTCGTCCAGGACGAGAGCGGGATTTATTCCGTGCGTGACCTGAACGGTAGAAAGGTGACCACGACGCGTGGGACGACAGCCGATGTTCTGTTATACATCGCTCTTCAAAAGGCCGGCGTCAAGTACACCGACGTGAACGTCATCAACATGGATATGGCGGCTGCTGTCAGTGCTTTCATAGCCGGTGCCAGCGACGCCGTCTCAACATGGTGGCCCTTCGATCTCTACATCATGAAGAACCGCCCCACCGCCCGCAAGCTCACCCAGGCCGGTGACTATTTCCCGGACGCGGCCATCGCGGGAGGTTGGGTCGCGAGCAACCGCTTCTACGAGCGCGAGCGACCAACGCTCGTGAAGCTGGCCCGGGCCTGGCTAGAAGTCAACGAACTGTTACTCAACGATACGGACCGCAGCCTGAAGACCATCCAACAGGCCGCTTACCCCGAACTGGACTATGAAGAACTGCTCGACGGGTTCCGAAAGGAAAAGGTGTTTCGCAATGAGGAATGGGCAGGGATGTACCGGGACGGTCGTGCCGCGAAGTGGATTGGCCAAGTGGAGGAAGTCTTCATGAGGTTAGGTGCGTTTACCGACTGGGTGCCCCCTGAGCGGTTCTTTGATCCCTCAGTTTATCTGGAAGCTTACGAGGCGTACAAGTCAACCCGATAGTGTAAGGTCCTGAGCCGGTGGGGCCGCCGGGTGCTCGTACCCGCGGCCCCACCGGCTTTTGATCGCGTTGGGTCACCTGCGCCCGGTGGGCAGGTGGCGGCTTATGGATGGTCCGGCTGCGGTTTAACACTTCCGGCAGCCGTTGTAGCTGGTCTTTCGCACCCTTCCCCAGAACCGCCTGAGTTTTTGCTCGCCCATAACCCAGCACTCTACCGCTGAAGGTAGATGGCTTCCGAGTATCCGCCCAAGCGGAGCACTTGGAACAGTTGCGGATCGGTGTTGCTGGGAAGGATCCGTTCGACCCGCTGCCCGGTGTCGATGAGGATCACCTGCAGCGACCGGAACATGTCCAGGATGGCCTGCAGGGTGGGCGCTTGAGTTTTGCGCTGGCCCCCGATGACCAGCACGTCCCGGGTGCGGGCCAGTTCTCGCCACACGCGCCGCTCCAGGAAGGCCAACACCAGCAGGGCAAGGAGAGGCCGGCCCGTAAGCGCGGCGACAGGGGCGAACGCGGGGTCTGGACGGTCCGGTCGAGCTCAAGCGCCCGGCCGAGGACGGTACGCTCCCGCCAACCGCAGCGCGCACACGTGTGCGCGGAAGCACGTCGTTTCTCTCGGAAGGATCGCGTCAACCCGCGTCGAATCAGCCCAACGCGGCCCAGAAGGGGTGCGCACACGTGAAACAGACAGGACCCGACGGGCACCGCCGCCTCACCCTGAAGGACGTCGCCCGAGCAGCGAGCGTCTCCCATTCCACGGCGTCGAGGGCGCTGCGCAACGTGGGGCGGGTCTCTCACGAGACCCGCATGGCGGTGCTGGCCGCCGCCGACCGGTTGGGCTACTCGCCCAACCTCATGGCTCGCGCCTTGAAGAACGGGAAGACGGGCACGCTGTCGGCTCTGGTCCCGAGGATCGACGGCCCTCCGGTGAGCGACATGATCGCGATTCTCAACGATGAGATGGAGCGGGCCGGCCGAACGCTGCACCTCTACTGCTCTTTCGAAGACGCCGAACGCCAGCTGGAGAAGCTCCATCTGATCCGGGGCAACTCGGACGGCGTCTTCGCCGTGCCCACGGGCGACCTGCTCATACGGGGCCGGGAGGACCTGACCCGGGAGACGCTCCGCCTGATCGAATCCATGAACGCCCCCGTCGTCTTCGTGGACCGCTACCTGGAAGTGCCGGGGGCCGGCGTGGTCTGCTCGGACAACGAGAGGGGAGCGTACGAGGCCGTCACTTACCTGGTCTCGCTCGGGCACCGGGCGATCGGGTACCTGACCGGTCCGCCGCTGAGTTCGGTCGTCGAACGGCTGCGGGGCTACCGCCGTGCGCTGGAGCAGGCCCGGATCCCGTTCTCCGAGCACCTGGTGGAAAGGCTCGTGGCCGACTCCTTCGAGGCCGGCGTCGAGGCAGCCATGCGGCTGCTTTGCCGCGCTCCCGAGATCACCGCGGTCGTCACGTTCAACTACAACGCGACGGTGGGCGTCTTCGCCGCCGTGGGAAGGCTAGGCAAGCAGATCCCCAAGGACCTGTCTTTGGTCGCCTTCGACGACGTGCCGGAGGTGTCGTCGATCCTCGTCCCCATCACGTACGTGGAACAGGACGTGGTGAACATCGGCCGGCATGCCGCCCAGCTGATGCTCGACATGCTGCAGGGTGGGCCGGCCCGGGAGATCCGCGTGCCGCCGCGGCTGGTGGTGCGCCAGTCGGTGATGCCGGTCCGGGGATGAAGGGAGCGCAGGCGTTGGAGCAGCGTCGCTTGCGGGCCGTGATGGTGTCGATGTCGCACTGGGATCGGGCCTGGTACGTTCCGTTCCAGGAGTTCCGGTGGGCGCTGGTGGAGCTTCTCGACCAGGTGCTGCACCTGCTCGACCACCGGCCCGGCTTCCAGGCCTTCATGCTAGACGGCCAGACCATCCCTATCGAGGACTACCTGGAGTTCCGTCCAGAGCGCCGGGAGGACGTGCGGCGACAGGTGGCGGCCGGGCGGCTGCTGGTGGGGCCGTGGTACGTGCTGCCCGACGAGTACCTGGCCAGCCCGGAGGCGCTGGTGCGCAACCTCCTCATCGGGACCCGGCTGGCCCGGCAGCTGGGTGGGGAACCCATGCTCCACGGCTACAACCCCGACTCGTTCGGCCACGTCGGCCAGCTGCCCCAGATCCTGAGGGGCTTCGGCATCGAGACGGCGCTGTTCTGGCGCGGCTTCGGCGCCGAGGGCGAGCGCATCCCCAACGAGTTCTGGTGGGAGGCCCCCGACGGTTCGAGGGTGCTGGCCTCGTTCCTGCGGTTCGGATACGGCAACGCGTCCCAGCTGGGCTACCCGGCCCGGTGGGGTGACGTGAGCTACCTGCGGTTCGACCCGGAGCTCGCGGTCCGGCAGGCCGTCGAGGTGCTGGAGGGGCTCGCGCCGCACGCCCCGGCGGGGGTGGTGCTGCTGCTCAACGGCACCGACCACACCCGGCCGCAGGCTGAGATCCCCGATGTCGTGCGGCGATTGCGCGAGCTGGGGTACGACGTCCGCCACGGCGGGCTGCACGAGTACTTCGACGCCGTGAGGGCGGCGGCTCCGGAGCTGCCCGTGCTGCGCGGGGAGTTCAACCGGGGGCGGTTCAGCCCTATCCTGCAGGGCGTCTACTCGAGCCGCATGCCCATCAAGCAGCGCAACTGGGAGGTGCAGCGGCTGCTGGAGCGGGCCGCCGAACCGGCTGCCACCATGGCGTGGCTGGCCGGAGCCGAGTATCCCGCGGCGGCTCTGGAGGTAGCCTGGAAGTGGCTGATCCGCAACCACCCCCACGACGACATTTGCGGCTGCAGCGTCGATCAGGTGCACCGGGAGGACCTCTACCGGTTCGACCAGGCCGAGCAGATCGCCCGCATTGTGGAGCGGGAGTCGCTGCGAGCCGTCCTCGAGCGCATCGCGCTCACCCGCAGCAGCCCGGCCGTGGCGGTGTGGAACCCGTCGCTGTACCCCCGCAGCGAGGTGGCAGTGCTGTCGGTGCCCTTTGCGGATCGAGCAAAGGTCGGCGCACTGGTGGCCGTGGGCCCGGACGGTAGCCGGCACTCCGTCCAGGTCCTGGCCGTTCGGGAGGGGTACCTCGCCGAACCGCGGCGCACCGCCCGCCGCACCCTGGTGGGTCTCGCCGTCGAGGTGGAGGTGCCGGCGTGCGGCTATGCGGTCTACCACCTGGAGCCGCTCGAACCGCCAAGTCCGCCGGCGCACGACGACCAGGCGGTGCGGGTCACGGGCGAACGCGAGATGCAGAACGGGCATCTGCGGGTGAGCATCGAGCGTGACGGCCGGATCTTCCTCGAAGACCGGGGCTCCGGCCACCGCTACGGCCCGCTCCACCTGCTGGAGGACACGGAAGACGCGGGTGACGAGTACGACTACTCGCCGGCTCCCCACAGCACCACCCTGTGGTCGGCGGGTTCGCCGGTGGCCGTCCGGTGGCTCGAAGAGGGGCCCCTGCGCGCCACGGCCGAGCTGCGCTGGGAGTGGAGGCTGCCGGCTTCCCTGGCCCCCGACCGGCAGGGGCGGTCGCAGGAGTGGGTCGGCTGCCCCGTCACCACGCGCGTCTCGCTGCGGCGCGGGCAGCGCCGGCTGGAGTTTGTGACCGAACTGGAAAACCGGGCGGAGGATCACCGCCTGCGCGTCCACTTCGAGACGGGCATCCCGGCCGACCGGGTGCTGGTCGACGGCCACTTCGACGTGCTGCGGAGACCCGCGCGGCCCGACCCCCAGCCGGAGTGGCACCAGCCGCCCGTGCCGACGGGGCTTGCGCGGCGCTTCGTGGCCGTTGAGCGCGGGGGCGGGCTGGCCGTCATGACCCGGGGGCTTCCCGAGTACGAGGCGGTACCGGCCCCAGCCGGATTGTCCCTGGCCATCACGCTGCTGCGGGCCGTGGGATGGCTCTCCCGTGACGACCTGCTGACCCGCCGGTCGGGAGCCGGCCCCTCCATCCCGACGCCGGAGGCCCAGCTGGCCGGCAGGCACCGCTTTGAGTACGCGGTGCAGGTGTTCGGCGACCTCGAGGAACTGCTGGTGGCGGCCGAGGAGTACCACAACCCCCTGGTCGCGTGGCGGGCGGACACTCGGGCCGGGCTCCTGGCGGAAGAGCTGCAACCCGGCTACCCGCAGCACGGCGCGCTGAACGAACAGGTCCGGGACATGCCGGCACGCCGATCGTGGCTGCAGGTCGACCCGGCCGCCATCGGCGTCTCCGCGCTGAAACGCTCGGAGGACGGGAGCGCCGTCGTGCTCAGGCTCTGGAACCCGTTCGACGGCAGCCGGCAGGCCGTCGTGACCCCCGGGTTTGCGGTGCGGGAGGCATGGAAGGCTCGTCTCGACGAGACGCCGGTGGAGCCCGTCCGGGTGGATGCGGGGCGGATCAAGCTGCAAATCGGGTCGCGGGAGGTGGTGACGCTCCGGTTGGTGCCGGGTAGCTGAGGGTGCGAGGCGCCCTCTGCACGTCCCCGGCCGGGGGCCGCGCCCGTGCTGCGCCCGGCACGCAATCGGAATTGGGAGCGGTTTCAGACCAC
>JBFMCJ010000143.1 GCA_040754675.1 Bacillota bacterium | reverse complement strand
AAGACGAGGTAGACCGGGATCGTGGTCACTTGCGGCGGCAGGATCATCGTCAGGATGACGATGAAGAACAGCGCGTCCCGGTCCGGCTACTTTACGCGGGAAAACCCGTACGCCACCGCGGCGCCAGACTCCCCGTAAACTACACCAGGATCTCGCTCCACCGACGGCCGCAGACACTCACCCCCCACCCGGCAAGCCCCCGGACAAGGGGCGCCGTCGACCCTCGAAGAACCAGCCGCGTCGGCACAATGATCCGCACAGGCGTGCCCGCTCGCGAGGTGCCCAGCTGGTCGAGCAGGCGGCAACCTCCGGGACGGCCACGCTCCCTTGCGCTTACAGGCCGGCGCGTACGTGCATTCGCCGCACGGGCCGGGCGGCGCCAGTTAGCGCAACACCTAACGCAACGTTTGCGCTTTTTGTTGCAACCAAGAGGTACGACGCATCCCCGTGCTTTCCTGCCAAGAGGTACGCGAACGTCAGACCTTTTCTCTTGGTGAAGTCGCCACAACTTCGTGCCTGCCGGAACCCTATCTCTATCCCGACCTGTTGCGGCGCTGACGCAACAGGTGGCAACAACTGGGGCGGCGGAGGCGCATCACACCGGCCCTCGAAGATGTTGAATCGCCACCACAATCACTGCTCGGGCCCGCCGGAGCAAGCGAGCGAGCGCACGGCGTCCCGGGCTCTTGAGCTGTCCAGGGTTGCCAGGATCACTCTGCATGGCCAGCCCCGCCAACCGTTCTCGTTCGGCCTCTTCGAGCAGACCCTGCATCCGGGCAAGCGCCTGCGCATACAGCGGGTCATCCGGTCCCGGCCCCCTACCGACACCATGCTGGCGCAGCTCCACCCCACTCACCTCCACCGGCAGGATTGGCGGTCTCACCGTGCACAACGAGCATCTCATGCGCGGTGCGGTCTAGCGAGATCCACGGGCCGGCAGACGTTTCTCCGTTGTGGCTCCTCCGGCACCGGGCGACCTGAGCTGTATGAACGGCTCCGGGGCTCGCCATGGTTCCGTCACAAACAGATCCAGGCTGCGCCCAAAAGCGACTCTTGGTGGTCCTCGCCCTTGGGCGATGCGGGCGTATCTTCGAATTGCACGCCAGACGTGCTGAGGGTCGCCGACGGGCAGGACAGGATCAGCTCCCGGCCGGCTGCCCCCAGGTGGCCGGAAAGCGGGCAGGTCTGCAGCAGGCGGCTGCATTTGAGGAAGAGGTAGCCCGGGAAGTAGTTCTTGTGGCGCACGAGCGACCCAGTCGGTGGCGGCTGGTCAACGAGGACGGCCCACCGGACGGGTCGGCCGAGCCCTTGCCGAGATCTGACTATCCGCCCGCACGCCGGGATCCTTGCGGCAACTGCCGGCTTTGCATCGACAATTGCCCTACGGGTGCGCTTGTTGGCCCTTTCGTGCTCGACCCGACCCGGTGTATCGATCGCAACACCTGGAGAGCAGGCGAGTGGCTGCCCAGGCGGGTGGGTTCAAAACTCGGTACTCGAGTTTACGGGTGCGATGCGTGTCAGGAGGTATGCCCATTCAACAAGCGGGCACTGACCGCTGCCCCGGCCCAGTCGGAAGGGGAGGGAGCCCGTTTCGATCTCGCGCCCCTGGCCAGTTCGGGCAATGAAGAATACGTGGCCAGTGTGGGCGAGGTACTTCGTCTATGACCCGAATCGCAACGACATTCGCCGGAACGCGATCGTGGCGCTGGGAAACCTGGGTGATCCCGCAACGGAGAGGAACTGTACGCCCCACCCTGATCCTGGCGGTCCCGGCGGCGCAGCGATATGATGGCAGCGCACAGCGAGCCCTCGGCAATGCAAGAAGGGGTAGGCTCGACCGCCGAAACGGTCATCTGTCGCAAGGGCGACAGCTACCTGGTGCCGCTCAACGTAGCGCACGCGCAGCGGGCCCTTGAGCGAACGGTGACCGTCGACGTCTTCTCCCCTCCTCGCAGCGAGGTGCCGCTGCACAAGCAGATACGTGTCCGAATCGGGAGGCTCGTCGGAGAAGGGATCTTACCTCCCGATGCCCGCGTGCCGGGAACGCGGGAGATGGCGCGCCTTCTCAGAGTAAGCCGCAATACGGTCATCCGCGCCTACGACGAGTTGGTCGCCGACGGCTGCCTGAAGGTGATTCCCCGGAAAGGCATCTTCGTTGAATCGGATTGCCGGCCGCGGGCGGCGCCGCGAGCCAGGCCGCCTGCAGCGGCAACCGCTTCACGGGCGAGCCCGTGCTGGGGGATGAAACCTGGGTGGAGCAGCTCCGAGCGGCGTTCCGGGACGTCCTTGGCTTCCGAGAGGGGCTCAGCCTGGTAGCCCAGACGTTGATAACGAAGAGGACAGCGGCCCGCTACGGCGTGGCTTTCCGGGACGGCCCCGATACTTCGTGAACGGCGGGGGTGGCGACCATGACGTTGGAGATCCTGGAATACGACCAGGTTGATCCGAAGCAAGTCCTGGCGCTCAACCTGTTTAGCCTGGGGTACGCGCTCGACGCTGCCCGGGTAGCGGCCATGCGCGAGCGGGAAGCCCGCCTTACGCCCTTTGTGGCGCTCTACGGGGTCCACGGCGGGAAGGTCCTCGGCCAGGTCGGGGTCCTGGAGACGACCGTGGAGACAGCCTCCGGGCCTGAACGCTTTGGTGCGCTCTGGGCCGTCGCAACCCACCCGGATGCGGCAAGACAGGGCACCGCTGAGGCCCTCGTCGAAGAGGCGCACCGGCGCATGAGAAAACGGGGCCTGCGGTGGTCGTTTCTCACCACGTCCCGATCCCTCGTTGCGCATGGCCTTTACCTGAAGTCAGGCTACGTGGACGGCGTGGACCTGGGCCAGGCAGTGGCGGGCGACGCGGCAAACGAGCAGCCGCCGCCAGACCGCGGCGGGGAATACGCCCTGGTACCGGGAGAAGAGGCACAGGAACCCTTGATTTACTCTCTCTACCAGCGCTCGGTCTCCGGTCGGCTTGGCTTCGTCCACCGGCCGCCCGGGTTTATCCAGGGAGCCGTGGCGGCCGGCGATCTGAGTTGGGAGGAGCTGTTCCTGGTGCACCGGGACTCTGAGCCCGTTGGCTATGCCGTGGTCAGCCGCCGGCGCGGCCACGCTTGCGTCAGGGAATTGCGAGTGCTTCCTGGCATTGAAGGGGTCGATGTCCTGATGGCGGTGCGGCGGACCTTTCAGGCTCCCGTCCTGTACCAAAACGCTTGCACGCAAGACGAGCTGGACGGCCTTCGCCGCGCCGGCTTCGGACAGGCAGCAGCCGGTTGGGGAACGCTCATGGTCAAAGACCTTGTGGCTTCGACCGACCGCCGGGAAGTGAAGGCTTTGCTCGGGATATCCAGCGGTCTTTTCACGTTCGGTGGACTGGATGCGACGTAAGGTGAAGTTATGCAGGCTTGAAGACGGCCACACCGGCCAACGCGGGGCGGTGTACGGCTTCTACCACCTAGACGGTTTAGGCGTGATCGCTGTGCGACGGGCGGGGCGCCGGGTGCAGGAGGGAAGGAAGCCGGGTGCGCGGGGAGGTAGTAGTCCCCTCCTGGCCCGTCGCGCACCTGAAGCCAGCCGGCCAGAACCATGCGCCGGGCCTTCGCCCGGGCGTAGGCGGCGCAGATCCAACGCCCTCAAGCTCAGCGCGTGCCTGCTCGACGGGAAGTTTTCGAACCTCTGGGACAGCGACGTCTTGAGGTGATGCCGCGTAGGCATGGACCGCGACCAGCAACCGCGCGACAACGAGGGCCAAGGTCGCCCAGCGCGCCTGCAGCACACGCGAACCGTTCCATGCGTTCGAAAGTTCTTCACACTGTGTTCATGCCGCTGCAACACTCGCCGGTACACTGGGCTAGAGGCTTGAACCTTCCCTACACGATCGCTACACCACGGAGGGATGACGATGCGTGTCGGACGATATGTTACGCTCGCGAGTGCCGCCGCGGTGGCGGTCGTTGCGCTGGCCACAGCGGTGTGGCTGGTAAGTCCCCACGGCAAGCCCACCCCAGCCGCCGTAGCGATGTCGGCAGGACAGCCCGGACCATCTGCGCCAGGCCCATCCCCTGCGGCTGCCGCTGAGCGTTACGTCGTGGTGGCGGAGGAGTCCCGGGCGCTCTACCGGGTGGGCGAAACCCTCCTTCGCTTCAACCGGCCCAACGTGGCGGTAGGGGTCACCCAGGCCATCCGCGGCGAGATTTTCGTCGACCGGCAGCGGCTTGCCAACAGCCGGTTTGGCGTGTTCACGGTGGACATCAGCCAGTTGCGCTCGGACGAACCCCGCCGGGATCAGGCCATTCGGGAACGGTGGCTGGAGTCGGCTCGCTTTCCCATTGCCCGGTTCCAGCCCGTGTCAGTCGAGGGCTTGCCGGAGACTTATCGGGAAGGCGAGCCGGTTTCCGTGATTCTTCACGGTGAGCTGACTATCCGGGACGTGGTACGCCCCGTCTCCTTCGAGGGCTCTTTCGAACTGAACGGCGACACCCTGCGCGGGACGGCGAGCACCACCATCCGGATGACGGACTTCGGCTTCGATCCCCCGTCCATTTTGGGCGTGTTGCGCGCGAACCATGAGGTGGAGATCGAAGTGGACGTCGTGGCCAGGCGCAGCAGTTGAGGCCGAACCCCCCCGGGGAGTGAGCGCTCGCAAAGCATCTTTGCGGCTCCCTGGGACACTCGAAGATTGAAGCCAGACGTGCGGCCATCCAAGGCGCGGTGGAGGTGTTCGCCCTCCGGGGAGGAGAGGCATCAGCCGGTCAGAAGAGGCCTCTTCCAAGAAGGAGGCGAAGAAGGCTCAGCGGGGATTCTGGGGGTATCGTAAACGCGAAGGCGCCCGGCATGATGGCCGGGCGCCTCCTTTGGCAGGCGACCAAACCGGGAAGCGCTCAGCGACGCCAGCCCGGCCCCATCATTCCGTAGCCGAAGCCGCCGCGGGGTCCAAAGCCGCGCTTTCCGAAGCCACCTAGCGCTAGAGCGTTGAGCTTGGCCCGCTGCTCATCGGTCAGCACCCCAAGGATGTCAAGCTGGGCCTGAAGCTGGATCTGCTGGAGTTGGCCCTGCAGCTCGTTGAGCCGGGTGGCCAGGTCCTTCATCTTAGCCGCATCGGGTTGCGCGGCCCAGAGCGCGAGGGCCAGTTGCTGGCGCAGCGTGTAAAGCTCGCCCTGATTCGGGATGGACTGCTCGTAGGCCTTCTGCCGGATCTCTGCGATCTTCTGGATTTGCTCATCGGTCAGGCCCAACGCCTGCCAGCCGTACGGCACGCCCGCCACCGCAGCCGGCGCCCACCGCGGCCCTGCCGCCAGCGCAGCGACCGACACCGACGCTACGGCCAGTGCCGCCACCACTCCCAGCACGATCCACCGCCGAAGCCCCTTCCTGGAATCCAGAGTTCCCATCGTTTGGGATCCCCCTCCACAAGGCGGATTGATTGGGTGGGGCGCGGACATCTTCCGCTCTCGTACACGGCCCCACGGCCTAGTCTGCCATACGCCTTCGCAGCAGCCGTAAAGGAATCGTGAAGATCCTCCGGAGAGGATGTGAAGGGCCCTCACTCGTACCGCAACGCCTCCACCGGGTCGAGGCGAGCCGCCCGACGGGCGGGGTAGATCCCGAAGAAGATCCCCACCGCCATGGAAAAGCCTATGGCGAGAAGGATCGACTGGGCGGAGATGACGAAGGGGAAGTCCAGCACCCTCGCGAGGCCCCACCCGCCGGCCCACCCGGCCAGCAGGCCGATGATGCCTCCGATGACACTCAGCACCGTGGCTTCCGCCAGGAACTGCCGCAAGATGTCGGACCGCCGGGCGCCGATGGCCATGCGCACCCCGATCTCATGCGTACGCTCGGCAACGGCCACCAGCATGACGTTCATAATGCCGATGCCGCCTACCAAAAGCGCCACGCCCGCAATGGCCGCCAGCAGGAGGGTCATGGTGCCGGTAGCCTGGTCGACCGTCTGCAGCAGCGCCTGCTGGCTGGCCACCTCGACCACGCCAGGCTCGCCCAGCCGCCGGTCGAAGAAGAACGTCACCTGGGCGACAGCATCCTCGGCGGCTATGCCGTCACGGGTCCGCGCCAGGTACGAACCGACCCGGTCCGCCACCAGGCCCCGCGCCACCAGGGTCCGGGCCGGCACGTAGACCTGCCTGTCGAAGTTGGAAAAGAAAAGCGCTCCCTTCGGCTCCATGACACCGACCACCACGCCTGGCACGGCCCTGCCGCCGAAAACCAGCGTGATCTCCCGGCCCACGGGCACTTCGCTGCCGAACAGGTCCTGCGCCACGCCAAACCCTAAAGCCACGGCCATTCGCCGGTCCCGCCCGTCCCGGGCCTGCACGAAGCGGCCGGCGACCGGCCGGTAGTTGAGCAGAGAGCCATACGCCTCCCCGACCCCCATCACCGCCACCGAGAGGTTGCTGGCCCCTACGACGAGCGTTGCCCGTGTCTGGACCAGCCCCGTCGCGGCTTCGATGGCCGGCGCGCCTGTGGACAGCTCGTCGGCCAGATCCATCGTGAGGCCGGAGAGTACCTCCTGGGAGATGCGGCCACCCGTGGCCGTGCGCGCAGCGGGCATGATGGTCAAAAGATTGGAACCGAGAGCGGTCAGCTGGGAGTGGATCTGCAGTGCCGCACCCTGGCCCACGGAAACCAGGGCAATGACCGCCGCCACGCCGATGACGATCCCCAGCACCGACAGAAACGACCGCAGGCCCCCTGCCCGGACGCTGCTCAAGGAAACGGCGATCAACTCCCGGACCCTCACAGGTTATCTGGCCCCCCGTCGACCCGCGGCAAACTGCTTCCGCCGTCGTACTCGACCTGCCCGTCCCGCATCCGGATCAGGCGACGGGCCCGCCGTGCGACGCCCAGGTCGTGCGTCACGACGACGACGGTGCACCCCTGCCGGTTGAGCTCCTCGAGCAGGGCCAGCACCTGCTCGCCGTTGGCCGAGTCGAGGTTACCCGTCGGCTCGTCGGCCAGGATGACGGCGGGGTCGTTGACCAGTGCGCGGGCGATCGCGACCCGCTGGCGCTCGCCGCCCGAAAGCTGCACGGGGAGGTGGCGGACGCGATGGGTCATCCCGATCTGGGCCAGCACGGCCAGGGCCCGCTCCCGGCGCAGGGCCGGAGGTACGCCGGCGTAAATGAGGGGCCACTCCACATTTCGCAGGACCGTCTCCCGGGGCATCAGGTGGAACGTCTGGAAGACGAACCCGATGCGCCGATTGCGCAGCGCCGCCAGCCGCGGCTCGCTGAGACGGGTGGCATCCTCGCCCTCGATCAGCACTTTCCCCGACGTGGGGCGGTCCAGACAGCCCATCAGGTGCATCAGCGTCGATTTGCCGGAACCCGACGGTCCCGTAATGGCCACGTACTCGCCGCGCCGGATGGTCAGCCCAACGCCCCTGAGGGCCGCGACAGCAGCTTCCCCGCGCCCGTAGACCTTGGTTACGGCCACCAGCTCGAGAACCGTTGGGACCGCCTCGGCCGTGTGGTCAGCCACGCTTGCCCGCGCCTCCTTGAGGCCCTTCACCGCCCGCCGGAAACCCCCCGCGGCACCGGCGACGGGCCAATCCGGAAAAACGTGTTGGGCGACGGTCCGGCGTTGTCGCCCGAGAGCCGCCGGTACGCCTCGTAGTTGGTGGCCAGCACCTGGTCGCCCTCGTTGAGCCCCGCTCGCACTTCGACGAAGCGCCCGTCGCTGACGCCGAGCTGGACCGGCGTGAGCACCACGCTTCCGTCGACCACCCGGCTGACCAGAGACCGACCGCCCGCCTCCACCACGGCCTCTTCGGGTACGGCCAGGACGTTATCGGCCCGCTCCACCTCGATGCGGGCCGTGGCTGTCATGCCCGGAAGCAGTTCCTGCCTTGCCTCCTGCGACCGCACCACCACATCGAAAAGCACCAGATCGCCCTGACTTCGGGCAGCCGTCGCCAGCCGCTCCACAACTCCCTGAAGCACCAGGTCGGGGTAGCCCTTCAGCGAAACCAGGGCTGGCTGGCCCGGCCGGACGTGGGGGAGATCCACCTCATCGACCGCCACCTCGACCTGAAGCGAAGCAAAGTCCACCAGCCGCACGACGGCCTGAGAAGTCCCCACGATCTCACCGGCCTTGGCCAGCACGCTGACGACGACGCCGTCGAAGGGGGCCACAAGCTTCGTCGCCTCGAGATCTTCCCGGGCGGCCTCCATCGACAGCCGGCGCTCTTCAACCTGAGCCGGACCAAGCTCCAGGCGCGCCTGCTCGTATTCGTTGCGGGCCCGGACGTAGGCCAGCCGCTGCGTGGTATCGTCCAGGGCCGCCAAAACCTGCCCTGCCTTGACCCGGTCGCCCTCGACGACGTGCACGGCCTGTAGGCGTCCGGCCACGCCGAACGCCAGATTGAGGTCCCGGAGCGCCGTAACCTTGCCCGTGGCCTCCACGTAGCGCCGGATGTCCATGCGCCGGACGGGAACGGCCCGCACACCTGCCTGGGTGGCCAGCTGCAAAAGCTCGCGGCCGCGCTGCTCCGTAACAGCCCCTGCCCTGCCTCCGGGGCCCAGGGCCTGATCCAGCCGAGCCGCCCGGTCGGCTGGTCCTCCCTCGGCCCGTCGAGCTGCCAGCCACCACCAACCGCCCGCTGCCCCCAGCACGACTGCCAGCGCAGCGATCAGCGGCCACTGCCAGGCCCGCCTGGCCATGTGCTGCTGCGCCACCTCACGGTACCTCCCAACTCAACGGCCCGTCAGCCGGCTGCACCCTCACGAGTAGCCGGTCCCAGGCCACCTCGAGCGACCGGGCCGCCTCAAGCACGGCCA
>JBFMCJ010000142.1 GCA_040754675.1 Bacillota bacterium | reverse complement strand
CTGCAAAGGACACGCCCCGGAGCACGTCCCGTAGCCAGCGCAGGCTCAAGCCCGCGGAGAGAAGCGCGCCCATTGCAAAGTAACGGTCGGGGATCGCATGGGCGAAGTAGTACACCCGTCCGAGGGCTTCAGGGGCGATGCGTTCGACGGTCAGCAGCACCTGGCCGGCGGTGCTGAGGAGGACGCCAGCCACGTCGGGTTCGATGAGCCCTGCTCCAACGGCGCCCATGGCCATGTCCGCGCCGCCGGCGAGCACCGGGATGCCCTGCTTCAACCCCGTTTGCTCCGCCGCCTCGTGCGTGATGTAGCCCGCAACGGCGCCGGATGCGACCACGGGCGGAAACCAGGCCGGATCGAGCCCAATACGCCCGATAACGTCGGATGCCCACTGGCGACGGCACAAATCGAAGAGCAGGGTGCCCGACGCGTCGGACGGGTCCGTCGCCACCTCTCCCGTGAGCCGGAGGCGCACGTAGTCCTTGGGAAGCAAGAACCACCGCGCTCTCTTCAGCACCGCTGCCTCGTGGCGGGCCAGCCACACCAGCTTGGGTGCGCTGAACGAGGCCATGATCGGGTTTCCTGCGATCTCCACCAGTTGCGGCACCGTTTCCCGAAGCTCCTTGGCCTCAATCCCGGCCCGCGCATCCGTCCAGAGGATGGCGGGACGGACCGGCTCGCCCCGGGCGCTCAACAGGGCCACGCCGTGCATTTGTCCGGACAGCGCCACCGTGGCCACGGGCTCGGGCGCCTGGCCGATGACCTGCCGTATCGCCTCGCACGCAGCGGCCCACCACGTCTCCGGGGCCTGCTCGGCCCAGCCCGGGTGGGGCGTGTCGATGGGGTAATCGACCGCCGCAGTCCCCCGGACGGCGCCATTGGCGTCAAGCAGGAGCGCCTTGGCGCTCTGGGTCCCGATGTCCAGCCCCAGTACCAGCATGGCCTCCCAGCACTCCCGCGGCGACTCGAAGAGCGGCCCCGCGAAAGAGGGCCTGCCCCGGCTACTTTATGGCCCCCTCCATGAGGCCTTCCACGAAGGCCCTCCCCACGAACGCGAACAGCACCACGACGGGTGCCGTCATGACGACCGCTCCCGCGGCGAGCATGCCCCAGTCGACCTGATACTGGCCGATGATGCCGGCCAGCCCCACCGGCAACGTGTAGCGCACGTTGTCGATGATGAGGACGGACGCAAAAAGGTACTCCGTCCAGGAACTCAGGAAAGCGTAAATGGCAACCGCACCGAGTCCGGGTCGGACAACGGGCAGGATCACGAGCGCCAGGGTTCGCATCCGGCTCGCACCCTCCAGGGCCGCGGACTCCTCGAGCTCCTGCGGCACCCGGGTGAAAAAGGCCTGCAGCAGCCACGTCGCAAACGGCGCGGCAAACGTCACGTTGACGAACACGAGGCCGAACAGCCGGTCGAGCAGGCCCAGCGAGGTGAGCAGCCGGTAGAGGGGCACGAGGAGCAGGATGCCCGGAAAGATGTACGTCAGCAGAAGCGCGCGGCGGATGGCCTCCCGCCCCGGGAAGCGCAGCCGGTAGAGCGAATACGCGGCAGGCACGCTGAGACCCAGCGTGATCAGCATCGTAAGCCCGGCCACGTAAAGGCTGTTGGCTAGGTATCGCGGGTATTCCGTGTAGCGGAACAGTTTGAGATAGTGTTCGAGCGTGAACGAACGCGGGACGAGGGTCGGCGGCACCTGAATGATTTCGGGCGGCACCTTGATGGAAGAGGTGAAAATCCAGTAAAACGGCGCCGCGACCACCAGCAGGATCGCGGCGGGCAGCGCGTAGGCCCGCCATGAGCCGATCCGGGCCCTTACCGTCCCCGCTGCCATCGGGGCGTGGGCGAGTTCACGCCGCAACCCACCGGCGGCGCCGCCTGCCGGTGTGGCCGCTGAGCCGGTCTCGCTTGCCCGTAAGCGCCCGTTCATCGTGCGTTCCTCACTCGAAGCTGGACGGGACGTATTTCACGTAAAGCAAGCCAAGCGCCAGCAACATGATCGCCATCAGCACCGAGACGGCCGCGGCCTCCCCCATGGAAAAGGCCGTGAAGGCGGTCTGGTAGATGTAGACGGGCAGCGTCGTCGTCCCGTCCGAGGGCCCGCCCTTCGTGAAGAGCCAGATGACGTCGAAGATGTTGAGCGCCCACAGCGTCCCGACCAGGCCCACCACGAACAGGATGGGCTGCAGCAGCGGAAGTGTGACCCTGAAGAAGACCTGGGCGGGTGTGGCCCCGTCGACGGCCGCTGCCTCCAGCTGTTCCCGCGGGATCGTCTGCAGCCCGGCCAGGATGATGATCGCAAGGAACGGAAACCACCGCCAGGCGTTGACCAGAATGGTCGTGATCATGGCGTTGCGCGGCGTCCCGAAGAAACTCACCGGCTCGCTGACCAGGTGCAGCGCCTGGAGCACGTAGTTGACCACGCCGATGGACCCAGCCAGCATCCACCGCCAGATGATGACGACCACCACGGTGGGCACGATCCAGGACACGATGGACCAGGTCCTGAAGAAGGCGATCCCCCTGATCGACCGGTTGAGGGCAAGCGCCGTAATGAAGGCTGCAACGGTCTGGACGAGGGCGCTGCCCGCCGCCCAGATGAGGCTCCTCAGGGCCGCGCTCCAGAAGCCCCCAGATTGAAGCGTACGCGCATAGTTGGCAAGTCCGGCGAAGCGGCCCCCCGTGCCAATGATGCCGACGTCAAGAAAGCTTGTGACGACGGCATCGACCAGCGGATAGGCGACGGCCGCCGCAATCCAGAGAAACAGCGGCGCCACCAGCAGGTATCCCAGCAGGGTTTCGCTGCTCGTGAGTACGTCTCTTCGGCGCATGATGTCCCGGGCGGGGGCCTGCGGAGCCGGCCGGCCGGGCCCGGCCGGGCTGCGACAGGCCCCCGATTCCCTACCTGCCAACCGGCATTACCGTGCCAGGGACTCCATCTGGCGGTGGCCCCACCTGACGGCATCCTCCGGCGACATCCCGTCGACAATCATCTTCTGCACCGTCTGGGCCAGCACGTTCTGCGCAGAGATCGGCCCGATGGCCGGGAAGACGCGCCCCTTCGTGAAGCCGAACAGCGCGCCGTAGCGGCTTTGCTCCACCATGGCCTGCACCTGCGACCGGTACTTCACGACCAGCGGGTCCTGCCAGAAGCTGGCCGCCGTGCTGCCATCTTCGGTGACCGGAAGGAACAGCCCCGGTTCCATGTTGAGGAAGCGGCCGTACACGTCCGGCTGGAGCAGGTAGCGGATGAACCTGTACGCCGCCTCCTGCTTCGCCCGATCGGCCGTCAGCACCATGACGCCGTTCGAGTAGAAGATGCTCCCGCGCTGCCCGTCAGGCGGCCACGGGATGGGTGCCACGCCGAGGTCGGAGGGCGGCCGGCCCGCGTCACGGTCGAACGTGAGGATGGTCGTGAACTGAAAGATCATGGCCGCCTGCCCGCTGGTGAACGCGGCCTCCGCTTCGCCCCACGTCCACCCGGTGCTGTCCTTGGGGGAGTATTGCCACAGGTCCCGGTACATGCGATACGCGCGCACGGTCTGCGGGTTGTCGAAGATCACCTTGCCCGAGGCGTCGAAGATGTCCTCCGCCTTCGCCGTGATCATGAGGTTGTAGACCGTCTGATCGGTGTAGAGGTGCTTGTTGGCGGGAAGGCCGATCCCGTAGCGGCCGGCGCCCGTAAGGGTGCGCGCTGCTGCCAGCAGTTCGTCCCAGGTGCGCGGCACCGCCACGCCGGCCCGGTCGAAGATGTCCTTCCGGTACCACAGGCTGTGCGTCATCCCGTACAGAGGCACGGCCCACGTGCGACCCTCGTACTGATACGGCTCGAGCGCGGCCCGCAGGAACCGGTGCTCTTTGTCCATCTGCGCCACGAGCTGGTCTACGGGCTGGATGACTCCGGTGGCCTTGATCACCGTGGTGAAGTCAGGGATGGTGAAGAGCAGGTCGGGCTGGTTTCGGGCGCGAATGGCCGACAGCGCCTTCGGGTAGACGTCCGCCCAGTTCTGGACCTCCTGGCGAATCCGGATATCGGGGTTCTGCCGCTGGAACTCCTCAATGATCTCCTGCACCCGCTGCACCCGGTGCGGCGGCTGCTCCATGTGCCACATCCTGAGTTCGACGACCCCTGCCCCTGCGGACGCCTCGAGCAAACCGAGCGACGTCCACAGCAGGAGCGACGCCAACACCACCGCTATGGTCCTGCCAATGCGTGACCCTCTGACCCTCACTTGCGCCAACCCCCTTCGGATCGGCCTTCACGTAACCCAGGCTCGGCGCCGGCCCCGCAAGGGCGGGCCGGCAGTACCACGTCAGAGGTGTAGCGTCCGATCCCCGTCACCCTTGTCCCAACGCCAGCACTCGTCCGGCGGCCCGGAGCACGTAGAGGGCGTCCACCGTCACCCAGGGGTTGGGCCGGGTGCGGCCCGTGGGCCCCCAGTCGACCAGCTCCCGCCCGGACGTGCGACGCTGCGTCAAGCGCCAGAAGCGGCCCTCCGCCGGGAAGCCGCCGCCCGCAAGGCGCTTGCTCTCCAAGAGGTCGAGGGCCTCCTGGCAGCGCGGGTCGCCGATGAAGCCGGCCTCCGCCATCACCTTCAGGGCGAACAGGATGTCGTAACGCCAGTAGCAGGGGTAGTGCAGGCGCGTGAACTCCTCGTCGATGACGGCACCGTCCCGGCGGCGCCGGAACAGGCGGCGTTTCAAGAACACCTCGACTGCCCGGGCCGCCGCAGCCTCCGAGGCCCGGTTGCCTGTCGCCCGGGCGTGGCGCGCCAGCGCCCGCAGGGGGATCAGCGTCTCCATGAACGAGGAGTGGCGCGCCTCGGGGCGCCGGTCGCAGTTCCACCCGCCGTCGGGCCACTGCCAGCGGACGAGGCGTTCGGCAAGTGTATCGGCGCGTTCGTCGGCCAGCCCGAGCGCCAGGGAGGCGAAGAGGGCGTTCCCCTCCTGCGAAGCGCAGCGCCGCACCCGGCCGTCTATCTCCCGGATGCTCCGGCGGTGGGCGGGGCCCAGGAGCCACGCGTAGACCTGGTCTCGCAGGGGCAAAAGGGACGTGTCGCCAGGGGGGTACCCGATGTCGGCCAGCGTGGCCAGCACCCAGTGGGCGCCGTACCACTTGGTGTACGGGTGGTAGGGGATGGTGCCGTCGGCGGTGCGTTCGGCCAGCAGCGCCCTGACCCGGGGCGATTCCTTCACCCTCAGTTGAAGCTCCCTGGATTCGGGGGAGGCCTCGTCGAGCCCCAGCACCCGGGTGCGCAGCTTCAACGTAACGCTGGGCTCGCCAAGCCCGAGAAGCCACTCCACGACCCCACCGGCCGGTGGGGCGTTCACCGGACCCGGTAACATGGCGAACCCCCTCTCGCGCAGGATCCTGGCGACGTCTTGGGGCCTTTGTAGGGTTCGGCAGGCAGTCCGCCGGCGCCTATCGACGTCGTGCTGGACTTCATCAACATCGTCCAGCCGGACCTGCTGTTTCTCTCCACGGAGCGCCTGCGCCTCCTCACCGCCCGAAACATCGCCGGCCCCCCCGATCTGGTGGTGGAGATCCTCTCCCACTCAACCGCTGAGCGGGACCGCGGGGAGAAGGCCCACCTGTATGCAAGCCACGGGGTGAAGCACGACTGGGTTGTCGCCCCCTCTGAGCGCACGCTGGACGCCTATCGACTCCGTCCTCGAGGCCCGGGTCGCAGGGAACAACACCTTTTCGCCCTCGTTCTTTCCGGGTCTCGTCATCCCTCTCGACCAGATCTGGGAGTGAGCGCCCCGGAATAGCGGCAACCCTCAGCAAGCGAACCAGCTCTTGGTAGAAGCCTACCGGCGCCGGGCTTTGATGGCCAGCAAGGGCGGAAAGAACGCGCGCAGGTGATCCCAGGAGCCCGGCGGCGCGGTGGGATCGCCCCGCTCGTCCTCGGAGAAGTCCTCGATGACGAAGCCGGCCCGGCACAGCCCACCGATGAGGTCGTGCAGCGGGTGGAAGAACTCCACGGTGCCGACGGTCACCCGCTTGCCGTCGATCTCCCAGTACTCGTGAACCAGCGGCTCCCCCGGCTTCTGGGGACGCACCACCCGGTAGCCGCCCACCCACTCCTCGTCAAGCTGCCAGAAGATGGGGTTCCAATGGGTGACGAGGTACTGGCCGCCGGGGCGCAGCATCTTGGCCACCTCTCGGTAGACCACGTTCACATCCGGGACGAAATCCGTCGAAACGGTCTGGTAGACCAAGTCATAGAGCCTGCCGCCCTGGACGAGCGCGCTCAGGTCGCACATGTCGCCCTCCACCGTCTCCACGTGCAGGCCGAAGCGCCGGGCGGTCTCCCGGTCTCGCTCCAGCTGTTCCGGGGTGAGGTCGTAGCTCGTCACCCGGGCGCCGGCCGCAGCAAAAAGCACCGCTTGCTGGCCGCCGCCCGACGCAAGGCATAACACTTCGAGGCCCCGCTTCCAGTCGACCCACCCATGCGGATCCACCAGCTCCCGGGCGCGGCCGAGGTCCTCCGGGGCAACCGGTCGTGTCCACCCGCAGCCGTGGTGCGCGAGCTTCCCCCAAGCTCGCCGGTTGATGGCTCGGTAGTCCTGCACCCTTAAAACCCAGGCCTCCTCGTCCGCCATAGCGGCGGACGCTTTCTCGGCCCGGGCCGCAACCCCCTGCTCACGTGGGCGATGAGGATACTCTTGGCCTACGAGTCTCCGCGACAGATCGAACAGCTTGCCGCCGGTGCGGGCTGCCGCAACCTCGAACGCATCCTCGACGACCACGTTCGCCGGCACAAGCTGGCTACCGGGCCTGGCCCAGGGCGGGGCGCTTCCGGCGAGGTCCGGTGCCTCCTCCCACGTCGCGTCCGCCTTCTGGCGTCCGACCAGGAACGTGACCGCCCTCTGGATGGCCGGGGTGTTGTGCGCCAAGCCCCATCTGCTCAGCCTGGGCTAGCCGGAAGCACGTGGCGTCGATGCTGCTTGCACCCGGTGCCCAGGGTGCGGGCCATCCCCCATCCTCCGCTGGCCGGCCAGCAGCGCATTCTCCGCTTCTGCGTCGCCCACCTGGGTCTAGAGCTCGGCAGCCAGAAGGCGCCGTAGCCTCGCCCGCTCCGTAATCCCGCCTGCTCCCGAGACGAAGGCCACCGCTTCCTCAAGGGCACCCTGGAAGACCATTGCACCCCGTCCCTTCCCGCTGCCTCGGGCCGCCGGGGGGTCAAGCCCTTGAGCTTCGGCGTACGCTACGGCCCGACCGGCCTACAACAGGGCCTCGGGGTCGACCCAGGCGGTTTCTGTCAGGCGCCGGGCTCCCGCCGCCTCCAGGGCCCCGAGCGCCTGGCGCAGCGGCCAGCGAAACATGCGCGCCAGGCGTGCCGGGCTGGTCCAGACCGAAGCACGCAGGAAGGCGGTTGCGATGATGCCCCGAGCCTCCTCGTCCGAACGGGGCCGGGCGGAACTTGCGCCGGGGAAAATGGTATCGAGCAGGCAGTAGACGGTTGAAGCCCATGCTGCCCCCCGCTCCCGTGCGGTGCCGCACCGCCCCACGACCCATCCCCGCTCCAGTTCGGCCAGCACCCGTTTGAACTCCCCGGTGCGGGACCCCGCCGCCCCCAACGCGGCCCGCCGCAGCGCCATCGTCGGCAGCTGCCCCTCGCGCTCCAGCACCTCGACGATGGACAGCGCCAGCGGGCTCAGCAAGCCCCGCCGCACCGCCTCCTCCACGCCCCACGAGGCGATGTCCGAAAGCCTGAGGAACGCCGGTACGACCGCCGCTGCGACAAACCCGACCCTGCTCCACGGAGCCTCCCCGTAGAACGCCACACCCCGGGCAGGCAGTTCATCTTTCCACGCCCAGACGCGGTCCAACGCCTCGTCCCAATCGCGGAACCCAGGACGCGCCACCGGCCGCCCTCGGGCCGCGGAGAGGAGGTCCGGCAGTTCGATGCCCGGCACAGGCCACGGCAAGGCCAGCTGAACCGTGCGGACGAACCGCTCCGCCTGCGCCAGCGTCTCGATCCGGCCGGCCCGATGCTGGCGCCACCGCCGTCGCCGTAGCGAAGCCAGCTCATTGAGCAACCCTCGCTCACCGCCTCAAGCAGCCGCCGCTGCCTGCTCCTGGGGCAGGCGATTGAAGCCCCACCTGAAACCTCAAATGATGTCGAGGTCCGGCACCTCGACCCCAAGCATGGCGAGGCGCGTGCACACCTGTCCCTTGTGATGAAAGTCGTGGGTCACGAGGTGCCAGGCGATGGCCTCCAGCGTCACCTCGGGCGGGGTGCCGCGGACCCGCCGGATCTCCGTGCGGGCAGACCCGTCCAGCCCCGCGAGCCACTCGACGGTACGGCCACGAACCGGCCGCCAGACCGCCTCCAGAGCATCGGGGGAGGCAAAAGCGGCGGGGTCGCGTTTGGGCGGTGTCTCGCCCCGCACCACCCCTAAAACCCAGGCCTCCTCGCCGGCCATCATGTGTGTCAGGATGGTGCGGATGCTCATCACCCTGGGGTGTGGCTGCCACGTCCACCACCCATCCGGGAGCTTGCGACAGAGGTCGACCAGCTGAAACGGCCGCTCGCTCATGGCCTTGAGCACAAACCCAGGAATCAGCCCCATGACCGCCACCTCTCGTCGTGCAAGGGTCGGCGGCGACGTTTTCTCGCCCGGGGCGCAACCCCCTGCTCACGTCGGCGATAGGGGACGCTCTTGGCCTGTGTGAGCCCCTGTTGAGTCCCTCACGGCTTCGTCGCACGGCTTCTCGCGTCGCTCCCCTGCCTTGCAGCCAGGAACCCTGCCTTCCGGCAGGCACGTGACTCGGGCCTCCAGGGCAAGAACCTCAAGCGGCCGGCCCT
>JBFMCJ010000141.1 GCA_040754675.1 Bacillota bacterium | reverse complement strand
CCGGCGCGGCACCAAACAGCAGCACTCGCTCCCGCGTCAACAAAACGAAGCCAGGCGACGCACGCCCCCGAAGCGAAGAAGCGGAGGTGAGCAGCAGGGGCACGAGGACAAGGACCCGGGGTCACAAGTTGCGAGCACTTGAAGGTTGAGTGGGAAAAGGAGAGGAGTCGAATGGCACCGAAGCGTCTGATCCACTCTCTTGTCGTGCTGGCCGCCGTCGCGACTCTGGCCCTCGCCGCAGCCGTTCCGGGGCCGGCCGCCGCGGCGGAGAAGGTGATCCGGGTCGGACTGTGGAGCGCTCCCGGCAACCTGAGCGCGATCAACGCTGATTCAAGCTACGCGTATTTCATCGTCCGGTTCATCTACGATACGCTGGTCGAGATGCGGCCGGACACGAGCTTCGCCCCGCGGCTCGCCCGCTCGTGGGAGATCTCCCCCGACGGCCGCACCTACACGTTCCACCTGGACCCGAAAGCCACGTGGCACGACGGCAAGCCCGTCACGGCGGACGACGTCCTGTTCACGGTCACCACGGTGGCCACGCCGGGCGTTCAAACCAACCGCGGCAACGCCATCAAGGCCATCGAGGGCCTGGACGCCAACGGCAAGATGACCGGCGACTCCATCCGGGGGGTTCGGGTCATCGACGCCCACACCATCGCCGTGACCACCAAGACGGCCACCGACCCGGCGCGCTTCCTGGAACAGTTCGGCACGGGCCTGTTCATCATCCCCAAGCACCTGCTCGAAAACCTCAAGCCCGATGAACTGGCCAAGGCGGACGCGCTGCTGCGCCCCGCCGCGGGCAGCGGGCCGTTCCGGTTCGTGCGCTACGTCCCCGATCAGTTCGTCGAACTTGTGCGCTACGACCGCTACTACCGCGGGCCGGCCAGGGTCGACCGCATCCTGGTGCGCATCGCATCAGCTCCCTCCATCTCGGCAGCCCTCATCAACGGCGAGATCGACGTGGTGGCGGGGCCCGGTATCGGCGAGGTGCCCCTGCAGGACTGGGAGCTGATTCAGAAGGCCGCCAACTTGCGCCCCGTCACCGCACCGTCGCTGGGCTACCAGTTCCTCGCCATCAACAACGCCCGGCCCTCCTTCCAGGACGTCCGGGTGCGCCGGGCCATCGCGACGGGCATCAACGTGGATCTGATCGTGGAGCAGCTTTTCAAGGGCCAGGCCGTACGGGCTCGGGGGCCGTTCTCGCCCATCACCCCGTACGAAAACCGCAACCTCGCCCCCATCCCTCATGACCCCGCAGCCGCCCGCAAGCTTCTGGCCGAGGCCCGCTGGGATCCGGGGCGCACCGTTGAGCTCCTCGTGCCCACCGGCAACGCGCTGCGGGAGCAGTCCGCCAGCATCATCCAGGCCAATCTGCAGGCCATCGGCATGCAGGTACGCATCCAGCGCCTGGACTTTCCGACGGTGCTGAGCCGGGTGTTCAAGGACGACTACGATCTCGTGCTGCTGGGCTGGACCGATACGTTCGACCCGGACCACGTCAGCTCCACGTTCCGCACCGGCGGCCAGTACAACCTCTCCAACTTCTCCGACCCGAAGGTCGACGCGCTCATCGACCAGGCGGCCGCCGAGCGAGACCCCGCCAGGCGCAAGGTACTCTACGACGAGCTGCAGGTGCTCTTCCAGGAGAAGGTGCCCGTGGTCTTCCTCTACTACCCCAACATGCTGGCAGCGGTCAACAGACGGCTGGTCAACGCCGACCCGGGCATCGTGCCCTTTGAGTTCCGGGCGGCCGAGTGGGACATCCAGGAGGCGAAGTGACAGTGACCGGCGCAGACGCAGACATCCAACGCGTCGTGGAGCACCTCAGGGCCCGCTTCGAAGAGGGCCTCGAGGCCGTGCGGGCCTTCCTGCGCACCCCGAGCGTCAGCTACACGGGTGAGGGGATCCGGGAGACGGCCGAGCAGGTGGCGGGATTCATCCGCGACCTGGGTGGGGAAGCCCGAGTCGCGCCGACGGAAGGCCATCCGATCGTCTTCGGGCGCCTCGACCAGGGCGCCCCCCACACGGTGCTGGTCTACGGCATGTACGACGTGATGCCGGCGGACGAGCCCAACTGGTCGAGCGACCCGTGGGGCGCCGAAACCCGGGATCTGCCCCGCCTGGGGCGCAGCATCATCGCCCGGGGGGCCGTCAACACCAAGGGGCCGCTTGCCGCGTTCTTCCGGGCGGTAGCCGGGTATCAGGCCGTGGCGGGACGGCTTCCCGTCAACCTCCTGTTCGCCATCGAGGGCGAAGAGGAGATGGGCAGCCGCCACTTCCGGCCCTTCGTCGAGGCCCACGCCGGCGAACTGAAGGCCGCCAGCGCGGTGCTCTTCCCGTTCTTCAGCCAGGACGAGGAAGGGGTGCCCTTCCTCACGCTCGGCACCAAAGGCATCGTCTACTTCGAACTGGAGTGCCGGGGCGGCGACTGGGGCGGCCCGGCGGAACGTGGCATCCACGGCTCCTACAACGCCTGGGTGGCCAACCCGGCGTGGCGGCTCGTCCAGGCCCTCGCCACGCTGGTGGACGCCGACGAGAACATCCGGGTCGAGGGCTTCTTCGACGGCGCCGAACCGCTGCCGGAGGAGGAGCGGAGGCTCTTGGAGGAGCAGGTGCGCAGCGGGCGGCTGGACGAGCGGCCCTTCATGGAGTTCGAGCACGTGCGCCGCTTCAAGGGCGGCCTGCGGGGGCTGCCCTTGTGGGAGCGGCTCTTCAGCCAGCCGCAGCTCAACGTAGACGGCATCGCCGGCGGCTACACCGGCGAGGGGACCAAGACGCTGCTGCCCCATCGGGCGCTTGCCAAGCTCGACGTCCGGCTGGTGCCAAAGATGGACCCCGAGCGGGTGGCGCAGGCCATCCGGCGGCATCTCGATCGGCACGGGTACGCTGACATCGAGATGCGGGTGCTCAACACCTGCCCGTGGTCCAAGGTGGGGCTGCACGAGCCGGCGGTGCAGGCGATGCTCGACACGTACCGCGCCATGGGGGCAACGCCCCAGATCTGGCCCCTCAACCCGGGTTCGGCACCCTACTACGTCTTCGAGCGGGTGCTCGGGATCCCTTACGTCACCGGCGGCATGGGGCACGGCGGGCGGCAGCACTCCACCGACGAGTACTGCACTGTGCAGGGCGTGCTGGACTTCGAGATCTCGATGGTGCGGTGGCTGCACACATACGCCGCGCTGATGGCCCGGCAAGGCGCAGGGGGCGGCGGAGCCTGACGGCGGGCGGGCGCCGAGCGCCCCGAACCACGCCGCCTCGGGAGCAGCCTGAGTGAGAAGGGTTCTGAGAACCGAGAAAAGCGCCAACGTCTCGGGGGATGAGATGGAAAGGTCAACGATGCAAGAGACGCAACATGCGGGCCAAACATCCGCCGGCCTCGGCCCCGCGGAACGGGCTTTTGTCCAAACCATCACGGGAGACGAAGCGTGGCGGCTGGTCGAATACTTCGCCACCCTCAACCGGGAATCCGGCTCCGAGGACGAACGCCGGGCCGCCCGTTACATCGCCGAACGCCTGCAAGCGGCGGGCGTGCCGGTGGCCGTGCACGCGCCGCAACTGTACCTGAGCCTGCCCCGGGGCGCGCAGGTGCGGCTCGGCGGTGAGAGCGGCCTGCGCGTTCGAGCCAAGACGCCGTCGTTTTCGGTCTCGACGGGAGACGGCGGGCGTACCGCTCGGCTTGCCTACGTCCCATCCGGGTTTGCCTGGGGAAGCGCCGACCTCTTCCAATCGGGCCTGGGCGAACCGGACAGGCGCGACCTGGAGGGGGCCGTGGCGCTCACCGAGGGGCTGCCGTTGCCACAAAAGGTGGCCGACCTGCAGGCTCGGGGGGCGGCCGCCGCCCTCTTCGTCAGCCCCGGCGAGCGCATCCACGAGGCCGTCTGCACACCCATCTGGGGCGGCCCTGACCTGGAAAACCAGCACCGGAGGCCGGCCATCCCGGTGGCGGCCGTGAGCAGGCCGGATGGGCGACGCCTGGTTGCGGCGGCCCGGGAGGCCGAGGCTGCCGGCCGGTTGCTGGAGGTTACCGTGGTGACCCGCCTGGAGGAGGGGCTGTTCTCCTGTCCCGTGGTCGTGGCCACCATCCCCGGGGCCGGCGAACCGGAGGCATTCGTGCTCCTGCACGGCCACCTCGACTCCTGGCACGTTGGCGTCGGCGACAACGCCGTCGGCGACGGGGCGATGCTGGAGATTGCGCTGGCGCTTTGGCAGCACCGGGAGCGGCTGCGCCGAAGCGTGCGCGTGGCCTGGTGGCCCGGCCACTCACAGGGGCGTTACGCAGGATCGACGTGGTATGCGGACACGTTCGCGCTCGATCTGGCCGAACACTGCGTCGCCCACCTCAACTGCGACTCGCCCGGGTGCCGGTGGGCCGAGGTGTTTGAGGACGTCTCGTGGACGCCCGAGCTGGAAGGGTTCGCCCGCCAGGTCGTCCGGGATCTGACCGGGCAGGAGGCTCGCGGCGGGCGGCCGCCACGGGCGGGAGACTACTCGTTCAACAACCTCGGAATCAGCGCGGCCTTCATGCTGTCCTCGACCATGCCGGACGCCCTGCGCCAGGCGAAGGGCTACTACGGCGTCGGCGGCTGCGGTGGCAACATCGAGTGGCACACCGAGGCTGACACCCTGGAGGTGGCCGACCGCGCCCTGCTGACGCGAGACACCCGGGTCTACGGGCTTGCAGTGTGGAGGCTGGCCACCGCCGAGGTGCTGCCGTTCGACTTCCGGGCGACCGTGGCCGACATGCGGCAGGCCGCTTCTGGATATGCGAACGCGGTGCGGGCCCGCGGGGACCTGCAGCCCGTCCTGGACGAGCTCGACCGGCTGGATGGCGCCCTCGCCAGGCTCCGGGCAGCGCAGCAGGCAGGGAAGGTATCGCCGCGGGCCCTCAACCAGGCGCTCTTGCGGCTCAGCCGCATTCTGGTGCGGCTGCACTTCGCGCGCCAAGACCGCTTTCGCCAGGACCCGGCGCTGCAGATCCCGCCGCTTCCGGATCTGGCCGCGGCCGAACGCCTGGCTGCCCTGCCGGAGGGTAGCCTCGAGGCGTTCTTCGCGGCCAATTCGCTGGTTCGGGGGCGAAACCGGGTTGTCTACGAACTGCGCGAAGCGACGCGACTGGTCGAGGAGCTCTTGGTCGCCTGACATGTGAACGGCCGCCCTGCCACATCGCGGGCGCGACGTCTCAACCGGGGCCGGGCAATAGCCCGGCCCCCATTCTTCCTTGCCCCAACCGGGTGTCCGGTTGGGTGCCGGGTACCTCGAAAGCTCGCCGGGCCCGTCATCCTGGCGTGCCGTGAACAACCTCCACCAACCGGGAAAGGACTCCCGCCGGGTCGGGCTGTTGCCACACGTTGCGCCCGAAGACCAGCCCGGCTGCGCCGGCCGCCACGGCCTGCCGCGCCACCTCGAGGGGTTCGGCCGCACTCCTGCTGCGCACGCCGCCGAGGATCACGACCGGGACCGGACTCTCTTCGATGATGGTTCGAAACTCGTCCGCCGGCGGGGCGAATTGGATCTTCAGGATGTCCGCGCCCAGTTCCACCGCGATGCGTGCCATGTGGGCCAGCTGCTCGACGGTGAGTGCCTGCGGGGGACGATCCGGATACGCCCAGACGGTGGGCTCGACCATGACCGGTATCCCCAGGCGCTGCGAGGCCTCCACCGTTGAGGCGACGAACGCCATGTTGTCGGCAAACGCCTTGAGCCCGGAGTCGCCGAAAATGAGCAGCAGCTTCACGCAGTCCGCACCGAGTGCGGCGGCCTGTTCCAGCGAACCGAGCACCCGGTGTTGCTGACCGGCCGCCGCCCCCTGCGGCATGGTCGAAGTGAGGTGGAGGTTGAGCCCGAGCACTGCGGCCGGCCCACCCCGCCCGGCAAGGCGCGGCGCGACCCTCGGCAGGACCCCGGGGTTGACCAGCACCCCCTGCGGCTTCACGGGAAGCAGCAGATCCAGCGTCTTCTCGAGATTCTCAAGCCCTTCGGGGCGCCCGAGGATTCCGTGGTCCAGGGCGACGATTCGTCAGTCGAGGGGGAAGACCGTGTACACACGCAGGGTGAGCTCCCCGTCGTTGACGAAGGAGGCCGCATGGGCGGGCGCGACGAGAAACTCGGTCATCCCTTCCGTTTCCCGCATGCCGATGCGGTGCCCGTTGAGCTGCCCCGAACCGCTCCAGACGATGCCCGCCCACGGCCTGGGGTCGGCGGCCCGTGTGTAGCGGCGGCCCGGCTCGATCTCAATCCCTTCGCCGTAGAAGCGGTCGAAGAAGATACGGAGCCGCCGGCCCCACGGCCCCGCTTCGAGGACCTGTGCCTCTCGACGGTACTTCCTCCGGAAATGAGGGTCGATGCAGACCTCCCAGTCCACCGCCTGCCGCAAGAAATCCTCTTCGTCTCGCAGGCCGCGCAGCATCATCCGCTCGCGCAAGTGCTGCCGCTCGCCGCCGCCCACCCGCACACCCAGCTGCCACGCCGCGAAGTTGAAATCGTCCTGGGGCAGTTGAATCTCAAACGTCGGCCACGGCCCGGGGGCGTGAAGCGTGCCGGGAAGGATGGTCCAGCCCTCGTACGGGCGGATTTCATAGGCCGTTCCGAGGGCGTACATGGCGTCGCTTGCGCCAAACTCCCTCAGCGCCACCAGGACGTCCTCGCGGGTGGTGCCCGGCTTCAACCCCAACCGGGAGATGACCCGGCCCAGGTTGCGGTTGTACGGGGGGACGTCCACCGGCAGGAAGAAATAGGCCTCCAGCTTGCCGGGCGGGCGCATGCGCCCTTCGACGACGTAACCGGCGTGGACGTGAAACGGGATGGGCGGGACCTCCTCTTCGGCCGGCACGTGGCGAAACGGCCCGAAGCCGGGCACGACCGGCTCGCCGCCGATGTCCAGCACTTTGGTCAGCGGCCAGCGAGCAAGGTACTCCCCGAACAGGGCGTCTCCGGCCGCCGATGCCGCCTCGTTGAGGGGTACGCGGTCCCCGTCCGCCAGGAGCAGGCGGGTGATTCCCTCCCCGGGCCTCGGGATGTCGTTGCCCGCCTGGGTCATCGACATGATCCACCACTCGACGGGCACGTATCCCCGATCGTCCTGAAAGCCTTCGCCGAACCGGCTGTTTTTCGCAATGAGGTCGCGCCCCGTGTACATGGCCCGCCCCACCAGCGCCGGTTCGGCAAAGACGACACCACCCTGGCGCTCCAGGGTCTGCTGCACCCGTTTGCTCAGCCCGTCCGCCATTCCATGAACGCCTCCTGCGTCCTCTCCTGTGTCCTTGACCCCGTCTGGCTCCGGTGCACCCGATCTGTCCGCGCTACGACCCCGCCAGCTCTTCGAGTTGCGCATGCAGCCCGGCGAGGGCCGGGTAAAGCCGGCGGTACAGCTCGTGATACGGCCGGTAGCGCTGGAGCATATCCGGGCGCGGCAACACCGTCCGGGAAACCCGCGGCACGTGCCGGGCCGCCTCGACGGGGTCCTTCCAGATGCCGGCTCCCACCCCGCCGAGCAGCGCCGCCCCGAGGGTCGTGGCCTCCTCGATGGCGGAGACCTCCAGCGCGAGGTTGCTGATGTCGGCTTTGAGCTGCAGCCACAACTCGTTCCGGGCACCGCCGCCGATGGCCGCCACCCGGCGGGCCCCGGTGCCGGTCAGCGACGTCAGGCGGTGGACGATGTAGGCAAACTCGTGGGCCAGCCCCTCAACGGCCGCCCGCACCAGATCGCTGCGGCGATGGTAGGGCCGCAGGCCCACCCATGCCCCTTTCGAAAGCCCGTCGGGTGGGGTGACGGCGCCGCGGAGGTGTGGCAAAAACAATAGCCCGCGGCTTCCGGGCGGCGCCTGTCCGGCGAGGGCCATCAGCCGCCGGTAAACACCGCCGGCGCCCTCCCCGGTGCGCCTGGCCGCCTCTTCTTCGAGCTCACCCAGTGCCGCCCGCAGCCACTCGATGGTGCCGCCCGCCGTCTGAAGCGCCCCCACCGCGTAGTACCGATCCGGCACGACGTGGCACCCGACGGCGAAGCCCGATTCAAACAGCTCCCGGCTGAAGACGGGCCGATCGAGGACGACGATGATGGCCTCGGCGGTGCCGATGGAGTCGAGTACGTCGCCGGGCGCCACGATGCCCGCCGCCAGCGCCCCGCACCAGTGGTCCTGGCCTCCTGCGGCCACCACGGCCGATGCGGGCAGGCCCGTGGCCTCCGCCACTTCAGCGCGCAGGCGCCCGAGGGCTGTGCCGCTCGGCACCGACGGGGGAAAGAGCGCCGGGTCGATGCCGGCCAGGCTCAGCAGTTCGCCCGACCACGCCCTCCTGCGGATGTCGAAGGCCATGGTGCGACAGGCGAGCGAAAAGTCCATGGCCTGCTCGCCGCTCAGCCGGAAGGCGACGTAGTCCGCCATGCAAAGCCAGCGGCGGGCCCTGGCAAAGCTCGCCGGCTCGTGCTCCCGGATCCACATCACCTTGTTGACGGAGGCGATGTATTGCGGCGGAAAGCCGGTGACCTCATAAACCCGGTAGGGGTCGGCCCTTTCTCGCCAGAAGCGCCCCTGCACCTCCGTGCGCGGGTCAAACCAGGCGATGGCCGGATAGAGCGCCTGGCCCGCTGCGTCCACGAGCACACCGGCCTCCCCCATCGAGGTGACGGCGATGCCGGCCACGTTGCGCACCTTTTCGGGGCCGAGCTGGCGGGCCACTCCACTCAGGCCGTCCGCCACAAACCCCCAGACTTCCTCCGGGTCGTAGTAAGCCCGCCCGCCGGGCTCCTCGTGCACCATCACGGGGCGCCGGAGATGAGCAAGCTGCCGGCCGCTCTCGTCGTAGGCGGCCACCTTCCAGTTGGTGGTGCCGATGTCGAT
>JBFMCJ010000140.1 GCA_040754675.1 Bacillota bacterium | reverse complement strand
GCCGCGCCCCACGATCCATCCGTTGACACCGTGTCAGGTGCTGGATATCCTCGCTTTAGTTGGCCGCTTCCGATGACGACAAAAGAACGGGTTTTCTCCATGAAAGGAGAGCCGCCTCCGTGAAGCGAGTCGTTGCCTTTTTCGCCCTGGTAGGAGCCATCGCTCTGGTCACCTGGCAGACCGGCTTCACCTCGCAGCAGGTTCTCGCGGTGACGGTGTTTTCAGCTTTCATCGTGGGTACCCTGCTTTACTGGCCGTTTCGGCTTGCGTTTGCGCTGGTGGGCATCGCCGTTCTGCTGGCGGCCCGGCTGGTGGACATTCCCCACCTCATCGAGTTCGCCAGCCTGGACGTCATCCTGTTCCTTATCGGGATGATGACGCTCATCGGCTTTTTGGAGGAGCGCCGCTTCTTCGAGGCGATCGTGGAGAAGTCGCTGCCCTATGTGGGCCATTCCGCTTACGCGCTGATGCTGGCCGTCATGATCATGGCCTTTTTCTCGGCCGCCCTGGTGGATGAGGTCACGTCCATCCTGTTCATGACGGCCATTGTGCTGCGCATCGCGCGGCGCTTCAAGCTGGACCCGGTTCCCTACATCATCATGACCGTGTTTGCCACCAACATTGGCAGTGCCGCCACCGTGGTGGGCAACCCCATCGGGGTTCTCATCGCCCTGCGCGCCGGGCTGTCGTTCCCGGATTTCCTGCGGTGGGCCACGCCGATCGCGCTGGCGGCGCTGGTGCTCACCCTCATCCTGAGCTTCCTTTACTACCGGCGCCAGATCGGCCAGCTCAACGCGGCCATCCATCAGGAGGATCTGGCAGCGGAGGTGGCGGCCGCAGACGTGGCAGCCCATGCGGGCAACCCAGACCCGGCTCACGGTGAGGGCGCCTACGGGCAGTCGAGCCTGGTGTTCCCCACGCTGCTCTTCGTGGGCACCATCACCGGCCTGATTCTCCACAAGCAGATCGAGCACTGGCTGCATCTTGAACCGAACACCATGCTGGTCGGGGTGGCCCTGCTTGCCGCCGGCATCGTGCTGCTCGTCGAACGCTACCGCGCCCGCGAGCTGGTAGAGCGCCGGGTCGACTGGTGGACGCTGACGTTCTTCCTGCTCCTGTTTGCTTCGGCCGGCACGCTCCGCTTCGTCGGCGTGACGGAGCGCCTCGCGGAGGGGATGGTCAACGCCACCGGCGGCAACGTCACCAAGCTGATGATGGCGGTCACCTGGAGCATCGGCGCCCTGACGGCGCTCATGGATAACGTCCTGGCGGTGGCCAGCTTCATCCCCATCGTGGGGGACCTGGCGGCTCAGGGCATCCCGGTGGAGCCGCTCTGGTGGGGCATGCTTTTTGGCGGCACCATCCTGGGTAACCTGACCCTCATCGGCAGCACCGCCAACATCGTGGCGCTGGGCCTGCTCGAGCGTCAGGAGCGCCGACACGTGGGCTTCCTGGAGTGGTTCTGGCCGGGCGCCGTCACAGCGATCCCGTCGCTCGCCCTGGCCACGCTGCTCTTGTACTTGCAGTTGCCGCTCCTGCTTGGCTGACGGAAGGCCCTGCCGGCGGGCGGCGGTAGATGGAATGCTCGATCCGCTCGAGCCCAAACTCGTCAGGCCGGGCGATCTGCTCCGGGCCGCCCACGACGAGGTAGCCGCCCGCCACCAGCGCCTGCGCCAGGTGGGTAAGCAGAAAGCTTTGCGCCTCCTGGGTCAGGTAGATCATCACGTGCCGGCACAGGATGAGGTGAAAGCCCAGCGGGTATGGCTCTCGGAGCAGGTCGTGGCGCCGGAAGCGAACCGTCGCCGCAAGGGCGGCATCGAGGCGCCACATCCCGCCGGGCGTCCGGGTGAAGTACCGCTGGCGTGAACTCGCCGGCAGGCTCGGCAGGTGCAGGTCGTGGTATTCGGCCACCTTCGCCCTGGCCAGGGCGTCCTCGTCGATGTCCGTGGCCAGCAGGTAGTGGCGCCCGCCCTGCCCCATCTCGTCCAGGATGATGGCCAGCGTGTAGGGCTCCGCGCCGATGCTGCAGGCCGCGCTCCAGATGCGCAGGTGGCCGAAAGAGGCCAGCAGTCCCGGCAGGACCCGCACGCGCAGCGCCTCCCACGTGCCGGGGTCCCGGAAGAACTGCGACGTGTTGATGGTGAGGTAATCCAGGAAGTCGCTGCGCGCCTTCTTGTCTGCCTCAAGGCGGCGAATCAGCGCACCCATGGAGGGGATGCCCCGCCGCTCCATCCACTGGCGGGTGCGCCGCTCCATCTGGGGCCCTTTGTAGGAGTCCAGGTCAAATCCGCATAGCTCCCGAAGCCTTCGCTTGAAAGCCTGGAACTCGAGCGTTGGTTCCTTCCGGTCAGTGCCCATGGCGCTGCCGCACCCGCTGCCCCCTACTCGGCGTTCCCCTCTTCCCCTTCGGCGGCGCGCTCGTTCTCAACCAGCCGCCGGGTGGCACGCCGTTCACCACCGTTGAAGTCGGCCTTCAGGTGCTGGACAGCCAGGGTGCCGTCGGCCGAGAGGTAAGCGCGAAGCGATCGGGCGCCGTCGGAAAAGGGGTGCTTCTGCCCCGCAATGCTGACGGTGACGTGGGGATAGACAACCGCGGCGACGATCTTCCCCTTGCGCGCCACCGCCACCGAGGTCGGCACGCCGGTGGGGCCACCCAGTTCCCGCACCATCACGTCGCCCTCCGTGACGGTAATCTGGCCGCCCCGGATGACGCCCCGCCGCGCCTCAACGCTCCGCCCGGCGACCAGCGTCGAGTTGAACGCCCCCGACCCGCGGATGATGATGCGCCCGCTGGCCTCGATGCGGGAGTTTTGAACGCTGTACACCATCACGTCGGCCTCCTGGGCCGTCATGGACTCGACGGAGGCCACCACCTGCTGGAGTTCCGCAGCCAGGTCCGAAAGCTCGGTGATGCTCCGCAGCCGCAGCGGCCCGGCTCCGACCAGCAGCTGCACGGTCCGCTCCGCGATCCGGCGCCCGTCGCTGTAGATGGCGTCCAGCCGGTCCCTCAGTTCGCCGAGTTTGCGGGCCTGCTTTGGGAGCTCCCAGAACTTCCGCTCCAGCAACCGCTTCAGGATCTCGCCGTCCGAAAGCTGCACGCCGCTTCCGGTGCGCTCGATCTCGTCGATCTGCCGGCGCAATTGCCGGGCGGCGTTGATCAGCGCCTGGAGCTGCCCTCCCACCGCCGAGAGCACCGGCAGCACCTCGTGCACGGACGCACCCTGCCCGCCGGCCTCCACGTGGCTTCCGATGATGGTGCGACCCACGATGACGTTGCCGCCGGCATGCACCCGGGCATGGCTCACCAGCCCACCGACGCGCACCTGCCCGCCTGCCTGCACCTCCAGGCCCTCCAGCACGTCGCCCCGCACGTAGACATCCCCGCGAAACCGGACGTGCCCCGTGCTGACGTCCGCGTTGCCCTTCAGTTCGTAGACGGGTAGAACGCCCACGGCGCTGCCCGCAACGTACGGCCGGCCCGCCTCGACGGCCACAATCTGCGTACCATCTTCGGAAAGCTGGCATCCTTTGCCCGCCTTCACGGTCACCGTCTTGGGACGGGGCACCGGGATCGTGAGTCCGAGCACGTTGGTCCCCGGCCGCCCCTCGCGGGCGGGGGAAATGACGGCCAGGACCGTGCCGGGCTCCACCCAGGTGACGGCTCCGCGTTCGAACAGGTCGATGCGCTCGGCCTCCAGGTCGACGGGCGGCAGCGTGCGTTCCTCGAACGCGAACTCCACCCGGCCGTCCACGGGCGGCAGGGGAGGCTCGCCCTCGGCAACGAGCACCGGCTCCGAGGGGAGTTCGCGCAGCGCCCGCTCGATGGCTTCGGACTTCAAACCGAAGCGCACCCCGGCCTTCTCCAGCGCCTCCTTGATCTCTTCCAACCCCGGGCGCGGGGCCGGGATCTCCTCGACAAGCCGGGCCTCCACCTTGAGCTGCAGGGTGGGCGGGGCATCCGCCAGGGCGTAGCGGGCCCCTCGGGTGCGCTCGATAATCAGGTAAGCCTGCATCTGATCCTGGGTGACCTTCACCGACACGGACAGATGGGGTTCGACCACGTCCGCCTCGGCCGACACCTCGTCAGTGGGCTCAATCCGCCTCGGGCGGGTGATCGCTGCCCCGTTCACCCAGATCGTGACGCCGGTCCCCGGCTCGATGAGGGGCCGGGCGCCCACAGGGCTGCCCGGAATGACGCGCAGGCGTCCATCGACCACCTCCAACAGAGTGGGAGCGGGCTCAGACGAAACGGGCGGTGCCGAAGCGGAGGCAGGCGAGGGCGCGGGGTTACCCGGCAACCCGCTGACTGACCCGGCCGGGTCGCCGGAACCGATCTGAACGGCCTCGCATTCACCCGGCGTGAGGATGTCCGCCAGGTCTACGTCCGGAAGAGGGCTGTGGGCGCTCCCGTCACGAGTTTTATTCACCTCTTAGCTCACCCCTCCCCGCTGGCGCCGGCCTCCCCCCGCTCGTCCCTCCCCTGCCGCTCCCGGGCCCACCGAGCGATGGAGACCGCCAGTGCCTCCGGGGGGCCCACCTCGTCGGCCAGCCCTGCCCTCACCACCGACTGCGGCATGCCGGCCACGACGCAACTTGCTTCGTCCTGCGCCAGACACAGGCCGCCGGCTGCTTTCACTGCCCGGGCTCCCTCGGCGCCGTCCGACCCCATCCCCGTGAGGATCACCGCCAGCGCCTCCGGGCCGAAGTGCTGCGCAACCGACCGCAGCATGACGTCGACCGCAGGCCGCACGTGGTGAACCGGAGGGCCTTCGTCCAGGTGAAGCCGCCCGTCGCTTCCCACCGTAAGGTGCAGCCCTCCGGGCGCCACGTAGCCGACAGACTCCTGCAGGGGAGCCCCCTCGAACGCCTCGTAGACGATCAGGTTGCCTGCGTCACTCAGGCGGCGGGCCAGAGACGCCGTAAAGCCCCGGGGCATGTGCTGCGTGATGAGCACCGCGGCCGGCAGGCCGGGCGGAAGCGCCCGAAGCAGCGCCTCCAGGGCGGGCGGCCCGCCTGTTGAGGCTCCGATGGCAACCACCCGCCGCGCCGGGACGCCGCCCGGGGCACTCAGCGCCGCAGCCGTCGCCGCCCGCCTCCCCCTCCCCCGGTCGGCAGCCTGCGCCGTCTCTTTAAGCCTCTGGAGCACCGCCCGTGAGATGCTGGCCGCCTGCTCCACCTTGGCCAGCAGTTCGTCGGCGAAGGAACGGGCGGCGCTCACGGGGCTGCTCGGCTTGGGGACGAAATCCACCGCCCCCGCCGCCAGCGCCTCGAGCGTCACGGCGCTTCCCCGCGTGGTGTACGCCGAGAGCATCAGCACCGGGGTGGGGTGCTGCTGCATGATGCGCCGCAGGCATGCAAGCCCGTCCATGCCGGGCATCTCCACGTCCAGCGTCACCACGTCCACCGGGTAGCGCTCGAGCGCGTCGAGCACCTCGGTGCCACTCGCCACCGCAGCCACGACGCGCGCCCGACCGCTCTGTTCGAGCACCCGGGTCAGGTAGGCGCGCATGAACGGCGAATCGTCCGCCACCAGGACCCGGACAGGCTTCGGCATGCCTTACAACTCCCGGCTTTCCTGGCCCAGGGTGGTTACCACAACCCGCCCCGAGTCGGCATATAACCGCATGGTACGCCCCCGGCTCCCGCCCACGTCCGCCGCCACGATCTCGATTCCCAGGGACTTCAGCGCCGCCCGCACCGCTTCGGCGTTGCGCCGCCCCACGTCGAGGGCCGATTGCTCGCCCCGGAGAAACAGCTGAGCGCCGCCCGCTATCTTGGCCACCAGGTACCGGGGGCTGGCTCCCGCGTCACGCATCGCCGACACCAGGGCGGGCACACCGGTGTCCGCGTACTTTGCGGGCGCATCCGACGGAAAGTACCCGTTCTGGCTTGCCGGCAGGAACACGTGGGCCATTCCCGCGATGCGCCGCACGGGGTCGTAAAGCGCCACGCCCACGCACGAACCCAACCCGATGGCCACCAGTACGCCTTCGCGGCGCAGCACGTGGAGTTCCCCGATTCGTACGACCACCACGGGCTCGTGTGCCGTTGTGACGCCCGGAGTGTTCACGCCGGCTCCTCGCCCGTCATCCCCAACGCCACGAAAAGCCGGGCGAGCTGCCCCTCGCCCGGAACGAAGATCAACTGCCCGTCCAGGCTGGCGCCCTCACCCTCGAAGTGGGTCTGGATGGCCAAAACGTTGTCGTCGCCGGTCTGGATCTCAGCCAGGATGGAGGCCAGCACCGCCTCCAGCATGTCCGCCGCCACAGCCGGTACGGAGGGCACCAGGGTGAGCCCGGTCATCTCGCTCATGGCGTTGAGGTAGCTGGTGATCACGATGTTGCCGATCTCCATCAGCGCCGACGCTTCGAGATCGGCCGGGTTGCGCTCGCTCAGAGGCGTCGAGCCGGTGGCGAGTCCTGGCACCTGCTCGTGTCCGTACCGGAGGATGGTCTTCAAAATGGCCGACGCGGAGGCCTCCGGTGCCAGCAGCGCCACATACCCCGTCAGCCCGCCGCCGACCCGCATGTAGACAGCGGCCACGGGCGAGTCGGGCGGGCCGACCCAGTCGCTCAGTTCGGCCAGGCGCACGACGGCAACCCGGGGCGAGGTCATGCGCACCATGCGGTCGCCCAGCATCTGGGAGAGAGCGGTGGTGGCATTGCCTGCACCGATGTTGCCCAGTTCGGCCAGAGCGTCCTTCTCGAGGTCCGATAGCCCTCCCGATGCAGAGGCCAAGGCGGTCTCAGCCCCCCGCCTTCTGGATGGCTTCGAGTACCCTCTGGGGCTGGAAGGGCTTGACCAGGAAGTCCTTGGCGCCGGCGCTGAGCGCTTCGATCACCATCGGCTTCTGGCCCATGGCGCTGCAGACGATGATGCGGGCGTTCGGGTCGATCTTCATGATCTCCTTGATGGCCGTGATGCCGTCCATCTTGGGCATGGTGATGTCCATGGTGACGATGTCGGGCTTCAGTTCCTTGTACTTTTCGACCGCATCCTCGCCGTCCTCGGCCTCGCCCACCACCTCGTAGCCGTTGCTTTCCAGCACCCGCCGGAGCGTCATGCGCATGAACGCTGTGTCATCGGTGATCAAAATCCGCTTGGCGCTCACCTGCGAAACCGAGCCCCCTTTGACACCCCTCTTAGACCAGCCACAACGGGTCCAGGATCAAGGCGATGCGCCCGCTGCCCAGGATGGCGGCGCCCGCCACCCCCGGCACCTTGAGGAAGCTCCCCAGCGTGCGGATCACCAGGTCCTGCAGTCCCACCACCCGCTCCACCAGAATCGCCGCCTGCCGCCGCCCCGTGGAGATCACCACGGCCAGCCCGTCTCGCGCCGCGCCCGCCTGCACCTCGAATCCAAGCCTCACGTCAAGGGAGATGAGCGGCACAATACCGTCCCGGTAGCGTATCACCGTCTGGCCGTGCACGGTCTCCACCTTCGCCGCATCCACCCGCTCGATGCTCTGCACGGCCTCGGCAGGAACCGCGAACACCTGCCCGTCCGTCTCGACGAGCAGCGCCTCGATGATGGCGAGCGTCAGCGGCAGCCTCAGAACGCACAGCGTACCCCGCCCCGGTCGGGTGTGAACCGCGATACGACCACCAAGCGCCTCAACGGCGGCCCGGGCCGCGTCCATCCCCACCCCGCGGCCGGAGACGTCGGTCACCTTGTCCGCCGTGCTGAACCCGGGCTCGAAGATGAGCTGCAGGAGTTGCTCGGGGGTGGCCTTCTGCGCCTCCTCCGGGCTCAGGCGGCCGTTCTCGACCGCCTTGCGGCGGATGCGTTCCACATCGAGGCCTCGCCCGTCGTCCTCCAGTTCGATGACCACGTGGTTGCCCTCGTGATGCGCCGAAAGGCGAATCCGGCCGGCGCGCGGCTTACCGAGGCGCTCTCGTTCGGCAGGCGGCTCGATGCCGTGGTCCACCGCGTTGCGAATGAGGTGCAGCAGCGGGTCGCCGATTTCGTTGACGATGGTCCGGTCCAGTTCGGTCTCCTCACCGTCGACGACCAACGTCACCTGCTTGCCAAAGCGGCGGGCCAGGTCTCGCACGGCTCGTGGGAAGCGGCTGAACACCTGCCGCAGGGGCACCATGCGCAGACGCATGACGGCGTTTTGCAGGTCGGAGGTGATGCGGCCCAGCTTGTTGATCTGGGCCTCCTCGGGAAGCTGCCGCCGCTGGTAGAGGTCCTGGATCTGGTTGGAACTGATGACAAGCTCGCCGACCAGGTCAACCAGGGCGTCCAGGCGGGCGGTCTCCACGCGGATGGTGGATTCCGGCCCGGAGAGGGCGAGGCCCGGGGTGCCGTCTCCCGGCGCGGCCTTCGCCCGCACCTGGGCGGCTGCCGCACCGGCCATCTGCTGAGGGGGGGCCTCGGCCCGGCGCGCCTGCGCGTCAATGGCCGCGCCGGACGCCTGGGCGGCGCCTGCCGCCTCGACCCGGGTCACGTTGACGGCCCGCACCTCACTGACCCCCAGCGCGGCGGCGCGGATGGGCTCGGGCGGCCCGTCGCTGACGACGGCCACCAGGAAACGGTCGTCGAAGCGCTCCTCTTCCAGGGCCTCCCGCGACGGCCAGGTGGCAACCGGCCGGCTCACCGCCTCGAGCGCCCGGAGCACCGTGTAGGCCCGGGGGCCCTTGAACGTGCAGGCCGGGTCGATGACCACCTCGACCACGTAAATCCCCAGCCCGCCGCCGACCGCCTCCTGTAGGGTCACAAGCTCGGCCGGCTTCAAGAACCACAGGGGTGAACGGGACTGCCCGTCGGTGGAGGACCCGTTTTGGGGGGCCTCGCCGGACTGGTCCGGACGCGCCGCCGGATGGGACGCGGCCTGCAGGGCTGCCACC
>JBFMCJ010000139.1 GCA_040754675.1 Bacillota bacterium | reverse complement strand
TCACCGGTAAGCAATTGTACAGGCTGTCGCTCCCGGCTCGGGGCCATCTAACCCCCTCGCTCCTCCGATGTCGGTGAGCCTGACTTCCGGGGGCGCATCGGTCGCAAACGGGCCGTCGTCGCCCCAGCCCACTAGCTTGCTGGTCGGTGCCTGCTGAATGATACTCCAACTTACGGGCAAACCCCAAAGTCAGGGGTCGACCTCCAGCCCGACCCCTCAAATTGTCGCTAGCTTCCAGAAGGAGATCCCAGCAGAACGCCGAAATGTGCCAGCGCTGGCAGACGCCACTGGCGGGCGGTTTGGATGGATAGAAGGCCAACCATAGCAGACGTGGCCAAACTAGCAGGTGTGTCGGCCCGGACCGTGTCGCGGGTCATTAACGCTCGCGGCTATGTCTCATCAGAGACACGCGACCGTGTCCTGTCCGTCATCCGTTCCCTGCAGTATCAGCCCAATCCGGTAGCCCGAGCCATGGCTGGGGCACCGGCCCAAACCATTGGTGTCGTCATCGGCCACGAGCCTCGCATTGCCTTCAGCAATCCCTTTCTCTCCGAAGTGCTCCGGGGCATCGGGCACGTCGCATCCCAGAACGGTTATCAAGTGATGCTGTACACCGGAGAGAGCAATCTGCCCTATGCCTCTCTTCTCGCCACGAACCAGATCGGCGCTATGGTCTTCATGAGCGTGCCGGCAACTGACCCCCGGGTCGCGCGGGTGGTGGAGGGCGGGTACCCAGTCGTACTCACCTGTCGTTATCAGGACAGTGAGCGCGTTTACACGGTCGATGTCGATAACGAAGCCGGCGCGTTCATGGCCGTCGAGCACTTGATCCGGTACGGACACCGGACCATCGCCATGGTGACGGGTCCGGCCAACCACATGACGACTGTGAGGCGAGTGGCTGGGTACCGCCAGGCGCTCGAACGCTACGGGATCTTCTTCGACCCGGCGCTGGTGGCAGAAGGCGACTATTCGGAAGAAAGCGGCTATCGCCTGACCCATCTGCTGCTGGCCATGCGGCCCGACCTTTCGGCTATTTTCGCCGCGGGCGACTTGATGGCCATCGGCGTTGTGAAGGCGCTCGTCCAAAACGGCCGTCGAGTGCCTGAGGACGTCTCGGTGGTCGGATTCGACGACATCTCAATGGCCCGCTATCTGCAGCCTCCGCTGACCACGGTGCGCCAGCCGGGATTTGACAAGGGGGCGATCGCCGCGGAGATGGCCATCCAGTTGGCGAGGGGCCGTACCCCACAGCAGCGGCACGTTACGCTTGCACCCGAGTTGGTTGCCCGGGGGTCCGCGGCTCCCGTCCGGGTGCCAGCCCCAGCCGGAGCATAGTGAGCGAAGCGGCATGGAACGACGTGAGCAGCGACAAACGGCGGAGCGAGCGGAGCGACGCGAGCGGTCCGCCGGCGCAGCAGGCCGCTGGGTACGCATCGGCGTGGTCCCGCCGGGACCGGTTCGAGCCGGCGGCTCCGGACGGTTGTGCGTGATGCTGCGGCCAGTGCGGCCGTTGAGCGCAGGGGCGTCGATTCGAGTGAGAATACCGCTCGGGTGGACGCCCCCGTCGCTAGAACCGGGGCCGGGCCAAGTACGCTGGGACGTGCGAGGCCGTGCGCTGGTGCTTGGCGAGATCGTGCGCCGCCGGCACGTCCAGCTCAACCTGACCGGTGGCCGCCTTGTTCCGGGCGACACCGTCGAGCTGGCTTACGGCGGCGACCCCGACGGCGCGCAGTTTCAGCCGTGGGTGACCGACCTGCCAGCTCGCTTTGAGGTAGAAGTCGACGAAGCCGGGGATGGTCGCTTCGTGCTCGACGCCTGGGCCGACTTGGCTGTCGAGCCTGGCCCCCCGGCTCACCTGCACGTAGTGGCCCCCTCGTCGGCCCTGGCCGGGCAAGCGGTGTCGGTTCGGGTGGCGGTACTGGACGCGTACGGCAACCTGCAGCGCCAGACTTCCGGCTGCGCCGAGCTAGCTGTGGAGGGGAGTTCGTTGGCCGCCGCACGAGCCGACTGCTTCAGCGTGATCGAGGGTTTGGGTGCCGCCACCGTGCGGCTGGCCGGCCCCGGCGTGCACCGCTTCCGAGTCACGCTGCTCGAGCTCGGCCTGTCAGCGCGCTCCAACCCGTGCCGCGTCTTCGGATCTGTCGAACCGGTACCGGCGGGCCTGACGTTGGGTGGTCCGTTTTGGGGCGACCCCCACGTTCACACCGTGCTGTCGGACGGGGCCGGGTCAGCGGACTTTGCCCTGACGTACGCCCGGGACGTAGCTCTACTCGACTTTTCCGCCATCGCCGACCACGACATCGAGCACCATCACGCTTGGTTCACCCGGCAGCGACAGCGGCTATCCGACGAAGAGTGGCAACAGCTCGCCGGAGTGCTCCGTCGGCACCGCCGCCCCGGTCGATTTGCGGCGCTCCGGGGTTACGAGTGGACGGGACGGCCATACGGTGACCGGTGCGTCTATTTCCGCGACGATGACGTCCCCATGCGCCGGTACGAACCTGACGACGCACCCACCCCCGAGCAGCTCTGGCAGGGCCTCCAACAGAGCTCGGCTGACGGCGCGCTGGTGGTACCCCATACCGTCGTGTCGCACTTCATGGGCACTGACTGGGCGGCTCACGACGCGGACATCGAGCGACTGGTCGAAATCTACTCGATGCACGGCGCCTCCGAATTCCCGGGCTGCCCACTGGAGATGTCGGGGGCGGTGGCGGGCCGGTCGATACGGGAGGCGCTCGCGCGAGGCTACCGATTCGGGTTTTGCGCGGGCAGCGACACGCACAGCAGCCAGCCTGGCAACCCGGTGCTCGATATGGGACCTTACCGAACGCTTCGCCATAAGCCAGGCCTCACCGCCGTGTACGCGGACACCCTGTCCGAAGCTGCCCTGTTCGACGCGATGCGCCGACGCCGCACGTACGCGACCACCGGAGCGCGCATCCTGGTGTGGTTCGAAGTGAGCGGGACTCCGATGGGGGGCGAGCTGACGCTACCCAGGACGGTCCGCCCTGTCGTACGAGCCTGGGTATCGGCTACGGCGCCGCTGGCCGAGGTGAGCGTGATCAGGGACGGAGAAGTGACTGCCGTGATGCAGCCCCACGGCCAGCAGGACCTTGAGTTCACCTGGGAAGATTCGGCCGAACGCACGGACCCGGCTCGCTACTACTATCTGCGGGCCGTTCAGACGGATGGCGAGATGGCATGGACGAGCCCCGTATGGGTGGTGAGCGGTTGATGGCGCCGTCGGGGCGCATCGATACGGGTCGGACGCAGTTGGCGGGCGACCGGGTTACCGTGGGCGTCGATCTCGGCGGCACTAAGGTCGCCGCTGGCGTCGTGGGACCGGATGGGTACGTCCGGGTAAGGGCTGTCGAGCCGACCCCGGTTAGCGGTGGGGCAGAGAGCATTCTCCGGGCCGTCGTGACGCTGGCGCGACAGATGGTCGACGAGGCACACCGGGCCGACGATCGGGTCGTAGCGGTCGGAGTGGCAACCCCCGGATTCGTCGACTACCCGGGGCGGGCTATCCGCTGGGCCACCCACAACCTCCCGGGCTGGACGGGCACCGCCGTGGGCCAGGCCGTCGAGGCTGCAGTTGCGGTGCCGGTGGTCGTCGAGAACGACGCGAACTGCGCTGCTCTGGCAGAGGCTTGTTTCGGAGCCGGTCGGCACAGCTCGAGCCTCCTGTACGTGGGCATCGGGACCGGAATCGGCGCCGGGCTGGTGGTGGAAGGTCGCCTGCTCCGGGGCGCCAACGGGGGAGGGGGCAATTTAGGGCACGTCAGCGTCGACCCCGAGGGGCCCGTCTGCTACTGCGGTAACCGGGGTTGCGTGGAGCTGTACGCCTCCGGGCGGGCGATCGCCAGCCGTTATGCCGAGCAGGCAGGCCTCCTGGGCGAGGGTGAGACCATTTCGGCCGAACAGGTACTTGGACGCGCGCTACGAGGGGATCCAGTGGCTTCCTCGGTTGTTCAGGATGCGATCCGCCGCCTGGGCTTCGCACTGGCCACGGCTGTTACGCTCACGGACCCGGGCGTGGTCGTGCTCGGGGGCGGGGTAGCTCGAAGCCACCAGGCGCTGCTCGAACAGCTGCACGCCTACCTGCCCGACCACTTGCCGCAGCCCCTGCGCGGGCGCGTCCGCCTGCTTGCATCCGAACTCCAGGAGGACGCGGGACTCATCGGCGCGGCGTGGCTGGCAAGCCGCGCGGGCGGTTCAGAAGAGCCCATCAAGACGGAGGGTGTGGCATGAACAGGCGCGTCTTGTACGTCGGGGACTGTTCGATGCGAGTCGAAATCGAGGTGAAGGGTGCAGAAGCGGTAGCGGGCGTTGACCGTTGGGTCAACATGAGTGGTTTCGTGCGGAATGCGCTTGAAAGCGCGGGATACGAGGTTGAACACATGCCCCCGCACGAGGCGTTTGGGCGGTTTCCCCGTACAGCCGAGGCACTGGCGGAGTACGCGATGCTGGTGCTTAGCGATGTGGGCCACGATACCCTCGCGCTCTATCCGGGCCAGGAGAAGATGTCCCGGCAACCCAACCGTATGGTGGAAATCGTAAAGTACGTCCAGCAGGGTGGCGCCCTGGCGTACTGCGGTGGCTATTTCAGCTTCCAGGGGCGATTCGGGCATGGGCGCTGGTACGGGACACCTCTCGCCTCCATTCTGCCCGTAGAGATCCTGCCGCTGCCCGACGACCGGGTTGAGGCGATGCAGGGGGTTACACCCCGGATCATCGACCGGTCTCACCCCATTACCCGTGGAATCCCATGGGACACATGCCCCGTCGTGTTGGGCTACAACCGTACCGGGGCTGCGCGCCACGGCGCGACACTGTTGGGTGAAGTCGAAGGGGATCCGTTCCTCGCTGCGTGGGAGGTTAGTCAGGGCCGGGTGATGGTCCTCACCACGGACCCCGCACCCCACTGGGGTGTCTACTTCTGCCAGTGGGAACACTATCCGACGTTCTGGCGGCAGGCGGCCGACTGGTTGACACGGCAAGCCTGACGCTACCGAAGCGCCGTCCGGCCGTGCCGCAGGCTGGCCGGCGCAATTCGAGGGCGAACAAGCGGCGCACATTGTCCCCTGGGAGGGATGGCCCATGAGACGCAAGGTGATCTGGACGGTACTCGTGGCGGTTGTGAGCGGTTTCCTATTGTCCGGGGCCGCGGCGGCCCAGGAAGTCGTCCTCACCATGTGGCACTGGGAGACTCCACCACACCGTGTGCGGGCCCAGGAAGCGCTGCTCCAGGAGTTCTACGAGCAAACCGGTATCCGAGTCCGCCAGGAGCCGATCAACTTCCCCGACTATCAGCGCAAGATCCTGAGCGCTATCGCTGCCAACCAGCTCCCGGAAATGATCCAGGTCAACCCGCCCCAACTCATGACGCTTCTCAGCCACCGGGCATTGCTGCCGGTCGACGAGTTGTTGGAGCGGTTGAACCAGGCCTACGGCTTTCCGGCGCCATTCATCGAGCAGTACCGTGTGGATGGACATCAGTACGGCATTCCCGTCTTCGGTATCGTCTGGCCCGTCCAATGGCGCAAGGACATGCTGTCCGAAGTCGGGTTTGCCAATCCTCCGTCCACCTGGGACGAGTTACTGACGTTCGCCTCGAAGGCGACGCTGGACCGTAACAACGACGGACGCATCGACATCTACGGCTTTGGGCTCCCCGTGTCTCGCAACGGCAACTACGGAAGCCAGGTGGTCTGGGGGTTCCTTCGGTCTAACGGGGGCGACGTGGTGGACGCTACGGGCCCCAAAGATCGGATTATCTTCAACTCACCGGAGACCGTCGAAACCTACCGGTTCCTGGCCAATCTGGCTCGCTACACCGCGCCGGGGGCGGAGAACATGGACTGGGGCATGGGCGAGCTGATGTTGAAGTCAGGCCAGGCGGCCGCGATGGTCTACACGGGCGGATTCCTGTCGGAACTCGACCGGACCAACCCCAGCTTGGCCGCACAGTTCGTCACGACGCAGCTGCCGCTCTCCCCGAAAGGACGCCGGGTACATACAGGATACGTCCGGGCTATCACCGTTACGACGGCGGCACGTTCACCGGCCAAGCAGGAGGCGCTCCGCAGGTTCCTGGAGTGGCTCTACGCGCCAGAGAACTACGCTCGCTACATGATGATGGAGCCAATCCTCTACGTGCCGGTTACCACCAGCGTGGCCGCGGAAGGCTCCCCGTTCTGGAAGCATCTCCTCATCGGCAAGTACCGCCAGACGGTTGAGACTCAAATCGCAGCGCTGAAGGCCAGTGAGGTAATCGGATTTACGAAGGGCCACTCCAAAAACGCCGGGGCTCTGGAGGGAGCGTTCCTGTTGGGCGAGGTGCTCCAGAAGATCGTAATCGACGGGTGGACGCCCGAGCAAGCCATTGCCTGGGGCCACCAGCGCTACGAGGAGATTGTCGCCGGCCTGTGAGGAACCCCTCGTACGGACTTGTAAATGGTGGGCCAATTACTGGGGGCCGGGCCGCGGCCCGGCCCCCGCGGGTGTGAGAGGCAATGGTGCCACGGGCGGCCGAAATGGGGCGAATCCTCCGGCTCTACGGGTCGAGCGAAAAGCGCCGGCAGCAGTGGTTAGGCCTGCTGCTTGCGGCACCGGCTATGGCGTGGGTGTTGGGCCTTGTAGTGTATCCGGCGGCACTGACGATATGGCTGTCGTTTCATAACCAGCGGATGGTCGAGCCCGATCCGCCCTGGATCGGCCTGGCTCACTACCGCATCCTGCTGGGCAGCACTGAGTTTTGGGACTCCCTGCTCAAAACGGTCCTTTGGACGGGGCTCAACCTGCTGTTTACGGTCCCGGCGGGAGTCGCCCTCGCGGTCCTGCTCAACCAGGACGTACCCCTCATACGCCCGTTGCGTACGTGGATCCTCCTTCCCTGGAGCTTTCCCATTGTCGTCATCGCTCTCATGTGGAAGTGGATGCTCGACCCGTCGCTGGGGATCGTCAACGAACTGCTGGTCCGCTCTGGCCTGACGTCCGGGCCGGTACTCTTCTTGTCGAGCCGTCAAGTTGCCCTCGTCACGGTAGCGGCGGTCAACGCCTGGCGCTGGATCCCCGAGTTTTCTGTCGTGGTACTGGCTGCCCTGGCGACCGTACCACGCGAACTGCAAGAGGCCGCATCGGTAGACGGTGCCAGCTCGTGGGTGACTTTCTGGCGCATCACTTTGCCACAGATCCGGCCGGTCATTCTGACCGTGGCGTTCATGTTCATGATGCAGGTTTTCAATATGTTTCCCCCTGTATGGCTGATGACGGCCGGCGGACCGGGCAATGCCACGATGATCCTTCCGGTGAGCGTCTACGTCAACGCCTTTCAGCTCTTCCGCCTCAGCCGGTCGGCGGCGCTGTCGGTGCTGCTGCTTGGGGTTGTGGTGTTCTTCTCAGCCCTTTACTTGAGGCTGCTCCGACCCCGATTTGCCGCAGAGTAGGTGGCAATCTATGGCTGGAAGATCAACAAGGAGGCCGCCGAAGCTTCGGCGAGGCGTTGCACATCAGGCAGTTGTGGTATACGTCCTCCTGGCGGCCGTGGTCGTCGTCTACGCGTTTCCGCTGTATTGGACGGCTGTCACGAGTCTCAAGAGCCTTCCAGAGATGACAGCGAAGCCGCCCACGCTGTGGCCTAAGGCCCCGCTGCTGGCCAACTACCGGGAGATCTTCGTGGCGACGTACTTCACGCGGTACGCCTGGAACAGCCTGATCGTAGCCATCGGAACGAGCCTGCTGACCGTGACGCTGGCCGTAGCGGCCGCATTCAGCCTCGCCCGGTTTGCTTTTGTGGGACGAAGACTCCTCGGTCACGGGATCCTTACCGTGTACCTGTTTCCGGGCATCCTGCTAGTGACGCCGTTGTACGTCGTGATGATGCGGTTGGGACTGTACGACACGTTGTGGAGCCTTATCCTGGTCGACGTACTGTACTCCTTACCCTTTGCTGTGTGGACGCTGCGCGCCTTCATCGATGGAGTGCCGCGGGAACTGGAGGAGTGCGCCCGTATCGACGGAGCCTCCTGGATGCAAGTCTTGGTACGGGTTTACGCGCCGCTGCTCAAACCGGCGCTCGCGACAACGGCGATCTATGCGTTCGTCATCGCATGGAACGAGTACCTGTTCGCCTCTGTGCTCGTAACGGGCCAGGCTTCGCAGACGCTGCCCGTGGGGCTGGCAGGCTGGACGTCATCATACACCATCAACTGGGGGCAGGTGTCGGCGGCCAGTATCCTGTCGCTGGTTCCAACGGTGTTGTTCTTCACCACGCTGGGGCCGCTCTTCGTCAAGGGCCTCACGCAGGGTGCCGTCAAGGGCTGACTCGCTGAGGCTACCGGCACTTGAGAAGCAGCCCCGCATCGACTCACCCGGCATCCGTGCCCGGAGGGCGGCCTGCCCGGGAGGGTTCGGGGTAACCCCATGAGAACAGACAGAGGCCTTGCAAGCAGCAGCCGCACCGTCGCCCCCAGCCGTAGGTTTCGGTTAAAGCGGCCAACGCCAGGGGCAGCAGCCCAGTTCATTGGCCGGAACTGGCCGAAGCTCGCATGGCGATGGAGATGCTCACCGGCCCCGAGCCGCTCCACCAGCAGATGTTCCAGCGGCTGGGGGTGCCGCTGGCGTAGCTAGAAGACTGCAATCTTGAATCGTGATCGAGAGCTGTCGTTACCGGGATTTGAGGGATATAGACGTTGATGAACTTCCGTCCACCGGCTTCGCGCGGTTTACGCCGCAGGGCCGGCTGCGCTCGCTGGCTGTCGGCGCCATTCGGGCGCTATAAATGATACTACGGCGCGGCGCTTGTGCGCAACACACCACACGGCTTCCGGTTAGTAGTGCGCAAGGCG
>JBFMCJ010000138.1 GCA_040754675.1 Bacillota bacterium | reverse complement strand
GCGGCGAGGAGTTTGGCGCCATCGTCCGGGCCGTCCTGGAACTCACGGAGCAAATCGCCGCTGACCTGACGCCCGCGCAGCGGGCAGCCGCTGCGGCTCACTTCGTCACAACCAGCCGGTACGAGTGGATGTTCTGGGACATGGGCTGGCGGCAAGAGCCATGGCCGGTGTAGCACGGTTGCACCCTGTTGTTCTCTCGTCCGGGCAGCGCCGATGCCGCTCGCACCATGGGCTCATCAGGGTGGGCGCGGCCTAGTGTGCGGATGAAAGAGCTCTGGGTCGTACGCCACGGCGAGACTGCCTGGACCCGCCGGGGACGGCTTACCGGATGGACGGACATCCCTCTTGCCAGGCGGGGACGGGCCCAGGCGCAAGCTCTACGGCCGCGGCTCGAACACGAGATCTTCCAGGGGGTCTTCTCCTCCGATCTCCGCCGCGCTGTGGAGACTGCCCGGCTCGCCTACGGGGAGCCCGCGATTGATCGGAGGCTCCGGGAAATCCACTTTGGGGAGCTGGAAGGAGCAGAGTGGGACACCCTCGCACCACCTTACAGGAAGGCTCTTGTCGCCTTCGATCCCTTCGTCGCACCCGGTGGGGAGAGCGTGGAGATGTTTCGCAGGCGGGTCGTGGACTTCGTCGAAGCGCTTCCCCCTGGACGGCACCTGCTCTTCACCCACGGCGGGGTGATTCGCTGCCTGCTCCGGGAGATGGGGGAGGATCGGTTCCTTCCCCCGGCAAGCGTGGTGGGGCTCGATTGGATAAGAAAGGGGCTTCTTTTCGTGCCGTCTACGACCTACCCTCGAACAAAGGGACGTGGGACCGGTGCGTGAGCCGGTCGAGCCGTGCCGCCGTCAGGGTAGCATCCCCGAACCCGAACACCTGCCCCCAGCGTGAGGCTTTCCGGTTCCAGGGCTCATGGGCCACTGCAGCGGCAGGCTGAGAGATTTCGGCAAGAAAGGAGCATGACGATGCCGATCGAGTTCGGTGTGGCTCTGGCGGAGACCATGCAACGCCTGTTCCTTAAGGAAAACATGTACTGGCACGGCCCCCTGTGGAAGCACGTGGCCGACCTGTCGGTGGAGCAGGCGCTCTGGCGTCCCGCGCCGGACCGCCACTGCATCTGGGAGCACCTCCGGCACATTCACTTCTGGCGACAACGGGTGATAACCCGCTTCTCGGGAGGAACCGTGCCCGACTGGAGGCCCTATAATTGGACGCTCCCGGACCCGGCCGATGAGGCGGCGTGGCAAGCTGATCTCGCTGACCTCGAGAAGGTTCAAGAGGCCCTGGTCGGGTTGTGCAAGGCCGTCAAGGCGGAGGACCTGCTGGCCGGAAATGGAGATAACGAAGAGACATTCAGGCGGTTCGTGATCCTGGTCGGCCTGCTGAGCCACGACAGCTACCACACGGGGCAGATCGCTCTGCTGCGTGCGTTGATGGGCCTGCCGCCGATCGAGTAACGGGAGGGGGCACCTCTCTGCCGGGTCAAAGCGCTCGATCGACGTTAGTCGCCAGGGCTTCGTGAGCCGAACACGCCGCAGCAAAGCAACGCCACTTCCTGGACACCGGGCGCCGCGACGCCGCGCTCTTTCGGCGATCTCAGGCGCGACCCGTCAGGTCCTCAAGAAGCCGCTTCTGGGCCACCTGACGCTCCACCCACCGGTACCACTCATCCAGCCCCTCACCCGTACGGCTGGAGGTCTTGAAGATCGTCATTTCCGGGTTAATCGCCTTCGCGTGGGCGACGGCCCTCTCCACATCGAAATCGGTCAAGCCGAGAAGGTCCATCTTGCTTATGACAAGCACCTGGGAACGCCTAAACATGCCGGGATATTTCAGCGGCTTATCGTCTCCCTCCACGGTACTCAGCACGACCACCCGGACATCCTCCCCGAGGTCGTAGGAGGATGGGCAAATCAGGTTCCCCACGTTCTCGATGGCGAGAAGCTCGAGCCCCTCATGGTGAACGGAAGGCAGGTGCCGCTGAATCATGCTCGCATCAAGGTGGCAGACACCCGCCGTGATGATCTGCCTGACAGGGAAGCCGAACCGCGCCAGGCGCTGTGCATCCCGTTCAGTCTGGACATCACCGACCAGCACCGCTGCGCGCAGCTTACCCTGGAAATGCTGGAGCGTGCGTTCGAGGAGCGATGTCTTGCCGCACCCTGCCGATCCGACCACGTTCATGCAGAAAACCGCCTGGCGCCGCCAGGACTCACGCAGCTCCGCTGCCAGCCGATCGTTGGACGAAAGTACTCTTTGCTGTACCTCAAGGCGTTCTACCACGAAGAGCCCTCCCTTTGGTTCTTCCCGGTTTCCCCCTGCACGATGTCCACGCCCGTCGAAGCATCGACCTCGACCGCCACCAGCTCAAGTTCCTCTCCGGTCACAACAGTGGTGCGCGGGCTCCCGCACCCGCTGCATGCAAATGACATTGGACTCGGCGGGCCCTCGTGCCCGCATGCCGGGCAACGTACTTTCAAAGGCACCCGCTCCACCTTCAGCCTGGCATGCACGCACAGCGGAAAGGCCTCTCGCGCCGCCTCAAATGCGAACTGAAGGGCGTCCGGCTCGACGCCTGAAAGGTCTCCGACTCTCACCTCAACGGCCTCGACACGCCCTGCTCCGCGGGCGGCCGCGACCCGCCCGGCTTGCTCAAGCAACCAAAGAGCAATGCCCATCTCATGCACGCCGTTAAAACCCTGCCCTGTCAGCAGATCCTCGGCAACTGCTCGCCGCTCAGCATATCCACCACCCTGTTGGTACCGACGCGGGTCTTCATGACCACCTGGCCGGCGTGGGACTCGACGACCTGGCCGATGATGCGCGCCTCTCGCCCCAGCGGGTGGGCCCGCATGACATCCAGCACCCGCCGGGCGTCCTGCGGGGCAACGAAGGCGACAAAGCGCCCTTCGTTGGCCACGTACAAGGGGTCGAGCCCGAGAAGCTCGCAGGCGCCCTCCACGTCCTCCCGTACGGGGATTTCCCCTTCGTCAATGACGATGCCAAGCCCCTGCGAGCCGGGCCGGCCCCTTCCGAGGCTCCCGGCGATCTCGTTGAGGGCGCTGACCAGGCCGCCCCGGGTCAGGTCCCGCAGGCAGTGCACCTCGGCGCGCGAATCCAGCATGGCCGTGACGAGGTCGGCAAGGGGCGCCGTGTCGCTTTCGATGACCGATTCAAACTGCAGGCCCTCCCGAACCGACATGATGGCGACCCCGTGGCGCCCGACGTCGCCGTTCAGCAGGATCAGGTCACCCGCCCTCACCCGGGAAGGGGACATGGCCCGCCCCGGCCCGATCACGCCGATCCCGGCAGTGGTAATGAAAAGGCCGTCCCCTTTCCCGTGCTCCACCACCTTGGTGTCGCCGGTGACCACTACGACCCCGGCCTTGTCCGCCGCCTGCTTCATCGAACGCAGGACGCGCCACAGCGTCTCCATCGGCAAGCCCTCTTCAAGGATCAGGGCCGCGCTGAGGTAAAGGGGCCGCGCCCCGCACATGGCCAGGTCGTTGACCGTGCCGTTTACGGCCAGTACGCCAATGTCGCCGCCCGGGAAAAAGAGAGGGCTCACCACGAACGAGTCCGTGGTAAACGCAAGCCTCGCTCCCGGTTCCAGCACGGCCCCGGACAGCTCCAGTTCGGCTCCGTCGTGCAGCTCGCCCAACGCCTCCGACCCAAAGGCAGGAACGACCATCTTCTCGATGAGCTGGCGCATCAGCCGTCCGCCCCCGCCGTGGGCCAGCAGCACCTTCGGATACCGGGCAATGGGAACGGGACAGCTCAGCGAAAAGTCCGCCGTTTCGTCCAAGGGCGGTCCCTCCCCCCTGCCATCAGCCCCGAGCATTAGCCGGGTCACGGGCGCCGGTACCGATAATAAGCGGCGCAGGCTCCTTCGGCGGAGACCATGGGTGCACCGAGCGGATGTTCGGGCGTGCAGCGCTTGCCGAAGGCCGGGCACTCGTGGGGTCTGTTGAGCCCTTGCAAAACCAGCCCGCCGATACACTCCGACGGCCCTTCTTCGCTCACATAGGACAGGCTGAAGCGATGTTCGGCGTCGAACTCCCGGTACGCCGGCCGCAGGCGCAGGCCGCTGTCCGCTATGGTCCCCAGCCCCCTCCACCGGCGAGGCACCACCTCAAAGACCTTCTCGATGAGTTGCCGAGCCGGTACGTTACCCTCGCGCCGCACCGCCCGAGCGTACTGGTTTTCCACTTCCGCGCGCCCCTCTTCCAGCTGCCGGACACACATGTAGATACCCTGCAGCAGGTCAAGGGGTTCAAACCCCGTCACCACGATGGGCACCCGGTACCTCTCGGCGATGGGCTCGTACTCCTCGTACCCCATCACCGTGCAGACGTGCCCGGCCGCCAGAAATCCTTGCACCCGGCTCCTCGGCGACGACAGGATGGTCTCCAGGGCCGGCGGCACCCGCACGTGGGCAACCAGGATCGAGAAATTGCGCACTCCCAGCTCTCTGGCCCGGAAGACCGCCATGGCCGTGGCCGGAGCCGTGGTTTCAAATCCCACCGCGAAGAAAACCACTTCCCTTTCGGGGGCTTCCACGGCGAGCCTGAGCGCGTCCAGGGGCGAATAGACGACCCGCACATCCGCCCCCTCGGCCCTTACCGCCAGCAGGTCCTTGCGCGAGCCCGGCACCCGCAGCATGTCCCCAAACGAGCAGAAAACGACCGGCCGGCCGTCTTTCCCCGAGGCGATCTCGAGGGCTTCGTCGATGATCTCCACCGGCGTGACGCACACGGGGCAGCCGGGGCCGTGCACCAGGGTGATGGCCTCCGGTAGAAGCTCGTCGATACCGAAGCGGATGAGGTTGTGCGTTTGTCCGCCGCAGACCTCCATGATGGTCCAGGGCCGGGTGGTCGCGCGGCGAATGGCCTGCACCATACGGCGGGCCGCTTCCGGATCCCGGTACTCCTCCAGGAACTTCACGGCCCCTGTCCTCCTGCCTCGGCGAGCTCTCCCATCTCTTCCAGCAGCTCGAACACCTTCTTTGCCTCTTCCTCATCGACCTTGCTGATGGCAAAGCCGACGTGCACGATCACGTAGTCACCCACACCGGCCTCGGGCACGTAGGCCAGGCAGACGTCCTTGACGATCCCGCCAAAGCTCACCTTGCCCGTACGAAGCCCGTCGTCAGCGATGCTGAGGATCTTACCCGGGATCCCCAGGCACATGGCCGTCCACCTCCTTTGATGCCTGCCAGCCCGCCGCCACCAGGACCTGACCGAGGGAGATACCGCCGTCGTTGGGCGGAACGGTCTGGTGCGTGTAAACGGAAAAACCCGCCTGGTGCAGGCGTGAAACCGCACGCTCCGTAAGGTAGCGGTTTTGAAAGCAGCCGCCGCTGAGGACTACCTGCTCGAGCCCCACCTCCCGGGCCACGGCCACCATGAGCGCCACCAGCGCGTTATGGAAGCGAAGGCTGATGCGCCCCGCAGGTACGCCCCTCTGCATGTCCTGAATGACGCCACGCAGCGCCGGTTCCCAGTCGGCGACCCAGCATCCGCCTTCCCCGGCGCCGGGCCTGACCAGGGGAAGGGGATACGCTTCCTCGGTCAGGCCTGATACAGCGGCGGCTTCGGTATAGCCCCTCCGTTCGATGGCAAACTCAAGCTCCATGGCCGCCTGGCCCTCGAAGCTCGACCGGGTCCGCAGCCCCAGCAGGGCGCTCAGCGCGTCGAACAGGCGGCCGGCGCTGGTCGTCACAGGAGCGTTCAAGCCCCGCCGAAGCATGGTCTCGAGAACACGGACCTCAGCCTCTGAAAAGCCGAGATTGCGAGCGACGGTATCGGAACACGGGATGGGCCCGGCCTTTTCCAGTTCAAACAGCACGCCCAGGGCGCTTCGCCGCGGCTCCCTGACAGCCTTGTCCCCGCCGGGCAGCCGGAACGGGCGCATATGGGCCACACGGCGAAAGCCGCCCTCATCGACGACCAGGAACTCCCCTCCCCACACGGTACCATCCGTGCCGTAGCCCGTGCCGTCCCACGCCACTCCCAGGACGGGCCCTCGCAGGCCGTGTTCGGCCATGCAGGCGGCCACGTGGGCGTGGTGGTGCTGCACCCGCACCAGCGGCACGCCCCGTTCCCGGCTGAACTGTTCGGCGAAGCGGGAGGAGAAGTAATCGGGGTGGAGGTCGCAGGCCACCCGCTCCACTTCAAGCCGGAAAAAGCCGAGGAGGTCGGCGACGACCCGTTCGAAGGCCGCCACGGCCTCCGCGTTTTCCAGATCCCCGATGTGCTGGCTTACCACCACTTCCGAGCCGACGGCCAGGGCTACGGTGTTTTTCAGGTGGCCGCCCACGGCCAGAATGGCGGGCAGGGGCCGGCCGACGGATACCGGAAGCGGTGCGTATCCCCTGGCCCTGCGCCAGAGCACCGGCCGCCCGGCCATGACGGAGGCCACCGAATCGTCGACATGGCGCAGAATGGGGCGGTCGTGCACCAGGAAGAGGTCGGCTATCCCCTTCAGGCGGCGCACAGCCTCGGCGTTGTCGATGCAGATGGGCTCCTCGCTGAGGTTGCCGCTGGTGCAGACCACGGGAAAACCAAGCTCCTGCATCAAAAGATGGTGAAGGGGTGTATAGGGGAGCATCACCCCCAGATAGGGGTTGCCCGGGGCCACGCACGCCGCGATGGCCTCCCCCGGCAGGCTCTCTTCCCGCCCCGGGTCCGGCGGCCTGCGCAACAGCAGCACGATGGGCGCCTGAGGCGAGGACAGAAGCTGCTCTTCTTCCGGCGAGACGCGGCACACAGCCTTCACCACCTCCGGACCGGGGAACATCAACGCAAAGGGCTTCGCCTCCCGGCGCTTTCGCTCCCGAAGCCGCCGGACCGCCTCTTCGCTGCGGGCATCCACCAGAAGCTGAAAACCGCCAAGCCCTTTGAGCGCCACAATGGCGCCTTCCCGGATGGCTTCGGCAGCCCGGCGCAGCGCTTCGTCCCCGGTTGCAACGCAGGCGCCGGCCGGGTCCCACATCTCGAGCCGCGGGCCGCAGCGGGGGCAGGCGATGGGTTCGGCGTGAAAGCGCCGATCCCGAGGGTCGTGGTACTCCTGGCGGCACTGATCGCAAAGAGGAAAGGCCTTCATGGCGGTACGCGTGCGGTCGTAGGGAAGCGCTTCGATGATGGAGTAGCGCGGGCCGCACCGGGTGCAGTTGGTGAAGGGGTACCGGAAGCGCCGCTGCCGGGGGTCCCGGATCTCCTCCAGGCAAGCCTGGCAGGTGGCGGTCTCGGCCGGAACGACCGGCGAAAGGCTCGCCCCGGCGAGGCTGTCCTGGATGGCGAAGGCTGTCTCACCCCGGCAGGGCAGATCCCACACCGTGACTTCCCGCACCACCGCAAGGGGCGGTGGGTTATGGCGCAGAGCCTCGATGAAGGCTTCGATGCGGGCCGGAGGGCCCTCCACCTCGATGTACACCGACCCGGACTCGTTGCGCACCCAGCCCCCGAGCCCCAGGGCGCCGGCCGTGAGGTACACGAAGGGGCGAAAACCCACCCCCTGGACCGTGCCCGTAACGCGTACGGCCTTGCGCCGCCGTGCCGGGTCCGGCGCGTCCTGAACGGTATCCACCAGGCGGGCGTCACGCATCCCGGCGCCGGAGCTCCTCCCGCACGACCCGAACGGCCCTGTCCAGCGCCGCCGAAACGGGGGGAGAAAGGCCGCGAGAAAAGGGCCGCACCCGCTCTACCACGATGGCGATGACCACGATGCAGCCGGCCACCGTGCGGGGGCTCGAGATCTGAGCCAGGCGGATGGCGTCCGCCACCCCCACCCCGTGAGTGGAAAGGGGGGTGAGCCCCGTCCGGGAAAGCTGCTCCGGGGTGAGGCGAATCACCTGGCCCGCCTCGTAGCGCCGATCTCCCACAGCTCCGGCCGGCCCTTGCCTAACAGCGGCATCCACCACGACCGCCTTTTTTACCCCCTGCAGCGCATCGATCACGACCGTGGCGTCTCCCGCCTCCACCGCCTCGACCTCCGGGTCGAGCCCTTCGGCCCTAAGGCGCCGGACCACCTCGATGCCCGCGCCGTCGTCGCCTGCAAAGGGGTTGCCGACCCCGATGACCCTAACCCGGGGAGCCCGCTGTCCGGTCACCGTCCCGCCCCTCGTCGACGGTCACGGTGAGAAAATGGGTGGCGCACGAGATGCACGGGTCGTAGTTGCGGATGGCCTGCTCGCACTTCCACGTGAGCTCGTCCCGGGAAAGGTTGAGAAGCCGGGGCACCAGATCCCGCAGGTCGTGCTCCATAGAGGCCTGGTTTTGGGCGGTGGGCGGCACGATCTTGGCCGCCTCGATGAGGCCGTCGGTGCCGATCCGATAGCGGTGGTACAGGATGCCGCGCGGCGCCTCCGTGCACCCATAGCCCACGACGGGCCGCGGCGGGCGGTCCGGAACGTCTACCCTGGGCCGCTCCGGGGGCTCGTACGAGGCAGTCAACCGCAGGGCCTCTTCGAACGCGTAGACCATCTCCACGCTGCGGGCAACGATGCTCAGGAAAGGATTACGCCACGGCAGGGGAGCACCCGCTTCCTTCACCGCCCGGGCGGCCAGCCCGGACAGCCTGTCCGCGTTGAGGTTGAGACGCGCCAGCGGGCCGCACAGGTAATCGCCGCGGCCTTTGATAGAAGATTGCAGGGCGTTGGAGTGCGGCACGTGCCTTTCCACAAAGTGGTCGTCGTATTCCCGCACGTCGATGTCCAGCCCTTTGTTGGAGACAATGCGCCCTTCGTTGAGGGGGTACTCGTCAGGATGGCGCAGGGCCACGAACTCGTAATCCCGCTCAAACTCCGGGAAGTCAAAGCGGGAAACCCACCGGAACGTCTCGTAGGCAGCGTCGAGGCCCCATTTCAGATCGTCCGTGAGCGCCTGCAGCTCTTTTCTGG